>MWYU01000292.1 GCA_002050375.1 Chitinophagales bacterium 62-2 | reverse complement strand
TCTTTAAACTATCATTCACGTTTATACCACTTACTGTTGTAACAGATACAGATTGTAGTTCGTTGGAAGAAGACAACAAACCAAATATTTCAATCAAGACCTTTTAGTTTACCTGTTTTGCCGGCTTCCAACATATCAAACATAACAGTTCGTATCTTATCTCTTGTTTCACCCACAACCATTAGCCCGTTCATTGATAAAGTAAGCACCTGCTTCATTTCTATCATTTCGGGGCTGTTAAAAAAATGCCTGCCTAAAAAATCTTCCAAAAACTGAATGACAATAGAACTGGGTTTTAATTCGCCTCTGGCTCATAGAAACTATTGTCAGCTTTAAAAAGATGGGGTACATTTTTGCCAATGAAAGCCATCTCGCCCTGCTGATACGGAGAGAAGCTATTACCTATGAATTTATTTCCAAAACCGGTTTCACAATAAACCAATTCATACTCTTCATGAAAATGCCAGGGCGTTTCAAAATGAGGAGTGGTGTAGCGGTTAATAACAAAAGAATTGCCTCTCGTCAGCGGCAGTTTTTGATAAATAGCATTCTTATTTTTCTGATTGGTCAAAATAGTATCGGTAAAAGTAAGTATGATGAGGAAAATTAGAAAAAACTACTCGTTCTTTACTTTTCAAGTTTAATTATTTTCACCATAACGATATTATCCTGACTTGCTAATGCTTATCCATAAAACGATTGTAATCATAGGCGGTACTACCGGTATAGGATTGTCAGCAGCCAAAGCATTTCTGAACGAAGGAGCAAAATTAGTATTGGTGGGCAGAAACGCTGAAAGCTGCGAAAAAGCTAAAGAATTATTGGGCGATGATATTGTTATGTATGCTGCCGATGCTACTAACCCTACCACTGCCGTTCATGCAATCGAACTTTGTTTAAAACACTTTGATGGTTTCCACGGATTGTATCATGTAGCCGGTGGTAGCGGCAGAAAGTTTGGTGATGGTCCTTTGCATGAATTGACCCTCGATGGCTGGAACAAAACATTTGAGTTGAACCTGACAAGCCTTATGCTTTCGAACCAGGCTGCCGTAAGAAAATTTAAAGCGCTAGGACAAAGCGGAACAATTCTGAACATGGGTTCTGTTTTGGGCTTTTCCCCTTCTCCGAAATATTTTGTTACACATGCTTATGCGGCTGCAAAATCAGCGGTCATTGGTTTTACAAAATCCATAGCGGCTTACTATGCAAAAGATAACATAAGGGTTAACCTTCTGGCTCCGGCTTTAGTTGAAACACCTATGTCGGAAAGAGCAAGTAAGGACGAGACTATTTTGGAGTTTGTAAAAACAAAACAACCATTGGATGGCGGCAGAAATGGACGTCCGGAAGATTTGGATGGGGCTGCAATTTATTTCATGTCAGATGCTTCAAAATTTACAACAGGACAAACGCTGTATGTTGACGGCGGTTGGGAATTATCTGAAGGACAATATCAACCATAACAAATGCAGGTAGCCATAGGAATTGATTTAGGAGGAACCAATGTAAAAGGCATTTTGCTTCGTCAGGATGGTGAGGTGCTGCACCAGCATTTACTTCCCACAAACGATGACGGTAACGGAAAGTGGAAGGAGAATGTTTTGCAAATGGTTGCTTATTTAAAGAGTGCTTGTCAGCAAACGGTTAATGTTATTGGCTTGTCTTGCCCAGGGTTGGCGAACGGGCAGAATAAATCTATCGCATACTTACCAAATCGTTTGTCAGGGTTGGAAAACCTGGATTGGGAGAATTGCTTCAACACTAAAACCTATGTTATTAACGATGCGCATGCTGCATTAATAGCCGAAGCAAAGTATGGAGTAATTAAGGGTTACAAAAATGCGGTGCTTCTAACATTGGGTACAGGTGTTGGGGGCGGCATTTTAATCAATGGAGAATTGTACCAGGGCCAAAGCCAGATGGCGGGTCACTTCGGGCATATTTCCATCAATCCTAACGATGATGAATTAAGCATCGTTGGTATGCCCGGCAGCCTTGAATATGCTATTGGTAATTATTCAATCCATCGCAAGTCATTGGGTCGTTTTGCATCAACGCATGAATTGGTAAATGCCTATAAAGAAAACGATTGTTTTGCCTCCTGGCTTTGGTTGGACATAGTTCGTAAACTGTCCCTTACTATCGCATCCTTTGCTAATTCTTTGTCGCCGGAAATTGTTGTACTGGCTGGTGGTATTACACAAGCCGGTGATGCCTTAATACATCCCCTGCAACAATTCTTAGATATGTACGAGTGGAGACCAAACAATAAAAAAACTTTAGTCAAACTATCACGCTTCAGCGATTTGTCGGGTGCTATTGGTGCCGCTGCATTTGCTTTTACTAAAATTTAAAAATGTTCAATGAGCTATACACAGGATTATCTTACTAAATGTGAAGGCTTAATAAAAGAAGTAAGCAATCAGGAAGATAAAATTATGCAAGCTGCAAATCTTTTTGCTCAATCAATTTTGAGCGGCAGGATGGTGCACGTTTTTGGCAGCGGACATAGCCGTATTATGGTGGAAGAAATGTGGCCGCGATATGGTTCGTTCCCCGGCTTCAATCCAATTGTTGAATTGGCGCTTACTTTTCACAACTTGGTGGTTGGTGCCAATGGACAACGACAGGCAATGTTTCTTGAAAATGTAGCTGGATTTGCAGAGCAGATTTTGAGAAACTTTGATATTTCGCACACAGATACAGCACTCATTATTTCTTCATCAGGATGCAATATTGTACCGATAGAAATGGCAGAACTGTTTCAGCAGAAAGGCATCAAAACAGTCCGCATCATTTCAAAAAGACATTCGGAAGCGAGTACGAGTAAACATGCGGATGGTAAAAAATTACAAGACTTCTGCACTATTGTTTTAGACTCTGGGGCACCGGTAGGAGATGCGATGGTTACAATAGAAAATTTAGAAACACCTGTTGCACCAGGCTCAACGGTTGGTTCCTGCATGATTATTAATTGCATCAAAGCTGAAGTAGCGAGCCTGCTAACAAAGGCAGGGCATCCACCAAAAGTGCTGACAGCGGCAGCTATAGTTGGAGCAGAAAAAGCTACTCAGTTATTTCAATCGGCTTACGACGAACATGCGCATCGTATCGCAAGGATGTATGAAAAAGTAGGAATTCCGAGTTACGTTTCAGAAAACAACTAATGCATCGTGTATAAAAAATTGCAGTCCATAGAAAAAGTTGATGTCTTAGTCATAGGTGCAGGTTCAGCCGGTTGTTTAGCCGCATTGGCCGCTGCCTCTTCTAAGAAGCATCGTGTGATGCTTGTAGAGCGTTATGGTTTTCCGGGTGGCACTTCAACGCAAATGCTGGATACCTTCTATGGCTTTTTTACACCGGGCGAAACGCCAAAGAAAATTGTCGGTGGCTTACCGGATGCAGTAGTGAATACGCTGGATGATTTAGGTGAAATCTTTTTACGACCCAATACCTATGGAGCGGGAACAGGTGTTAACTACAATCCTGAACGATTGAAAAATGTTTGGGACAATCTATTGCTGGAAGCAGGAGTTCAGCTTTTGTTGCACACGACGTTGATTGATGTGAACCAAAAAAGCAATGGAATGTATGAATGTATTTTTTGGAATAAATCAGGCTTTTGGAAAATAGAACCGAAGCGAATTATTGATGCTTCGGGTGATGCGGATTTTTGTCATTTATCCGGATATAAATATGAAGTAGCAGGGGAGTTGGAACCTGCACAAAGCATGACCACAACATTTCGGATGGCGAATGTTGATTTAGAAGCGTATGAAAAGGCCGGCGGTAAAAAAGCATTGGCGAAAATTATGGCTGCAACCACGCATCCGCTACCCCGTAAAGAAGGTTCTGCTCATCCTATGAACATTGAAAAATGTATTTCGACAGTAGCCGTAAAAGTAGCCGGTCTGCGTGCATTGAATGTTGAAGAACTCACCGGTGCAGAAGTGGAAGGCAGAAGGCAAGCTTTTGTTTTTGAAAAGTTTTTCCGGCAGGAAGTGCCCGGATATGAACATTCAAAAATCATAGGCTTGTCAAACCAAATTGGTGTTCGTGAAACAAGGCGTGTGTATGGCGAGCACCGCTTGACGAAAGAAGAATGCATGTTAGCAAATATTCCACAAGACACTATTTTACTTTGTGGCGCACCCATAGAAGACCACAGAGCCGGCAATAGTGGTGAGATGGAAACGATTTGGCAATACATTCCGCAAGGAGGTGTTTATGGAGTGCCTTATGGTACAATTGTTCCAAAAGACAGCAATACAGTTTGGGTTGTGGGCCGATGCTTTTCTGCAACCCATGATGCGCATGCATCCTGCAGAAGCATGGCGCAAACCATGGCAATGGGTCATGCAGCAGGTTTAGCAGCCATACAATCATTGGAGAAAGACGAAGCAGCCAATCAACTAAATGTTCAGGCATTAAGAGAAAGTCTTTTTCAGCAAGGTTCCGTATTGGAAGTGCCGGACAAGAAAGCCTTTACAGGAAAAAATGATTGGGCCTTAAATACAAACCAATGAGTTTTTTCAGAACCATATTGGGCGATATTCCGGCGGAAGAAATGGGCATCACTTATTCGCATGAACACATTGTGATTGATGAGTGCTATGCAACCATTGAACATCCGGAATTTCTATTGAATGATAAGGATAAAATTGTAACGGAATTAAAAAGTTTGAAGAGCTTAGGTTGTTTAACTATGGTGGATACAATGCCGGTAAATGCAGGAAGGAACGTTTTGCTGTCAGCAGAAATTTCTAAACAAACTGGTATTCATTTTATTCTTCCAACAGGCATTCACCTTGAACAGTATTATCCCAAAAGCCATTGGCGTTATCAATATACAGAAGACCAGCTAACCCGATTATTTATTGAAGATATTGAACACCGCATTGACAGGTTTGATTATAACGGTCCTGTTGTTGAACGTACAGAACACAAAGCCGGGTTAATAAAATTGGCTACCGGCGATGAGCCCATTACAAAGCACCAGGAAAAAATTTTTCATGCTGTAGTAAATGCGCATGTTCAAACAGGTGCACCCATTTTAACCCATACCAATAATGGCAACCATGCTTTAGCACAAGCTGAAATGTTTCAAAAGTTGGGCGCCGATTTAAATCATGTTGTGCTTTCGCATGTTGACAGAAACAAAGACCTGGGCTATCACCATGCTTTGCTGCAAATGGGTGTAAACGTTGAATACGACAGTGCCTTCCGGTGGAAAACAAGTGATGGAAACTGGACATACACATTGCTCGAAAAATTGTTGCCCCTCTATCCTAACCAAATAACAGCTGGAATGGATGCTGCAAAAAATGCTTACTGGAAATCGTACGGAGGCAAACCTGGGTTGGATTATTTGCTGACAACATTTAAGCAGGAACTGCAAGCAAGAAACATCGTTTCTTATTTCAATAAAATATTCATTGATAATCCTTCGAGGATTTTCAGTTTTTTAAAAAATCACAACAATCATCTAACAATTAATTATGCAACCTATACCAATTAAAACAACTGTTGTCGGCTCATGGCCATTTCCGGGCTGGCTTGAATTCGCTTCGCAAAATTTAGAAAAATTTGGGCCGGCTGATGTCAATGAAATGATTGAAGATGCAGTAGTGAATGCCATCCACGACCAGGTGGCAGCAGGCCTTGATGTAATCTCAGATGGCGAACAAACAAGGCTTGACTTTAATCTTTCGTTCTATGGTTTCATTAAAGGGATAGTCCCGAACCATGAAGAAACACGAAAGTATGGCCCACCGGCACACGACCAAAGAGGTAAGCATAGCATTATTGAACCATTGACTGCACCAAAGGGATTAGGCGTTGTAGAAGAATACAAAAGACTGAAAAGGTTAGCACCTGAAGGACAAATGTTGAAGGCTTCTATCCCCGGGCCATATACACTTTCAGGTAGAATGTTGCCTGGTGAAATCTACAAAGACCGGTGGGAAATTACGGAAGCCCTTTTGCCTCTTGTAGCAAAGGAATTGGAGGCTTTGGTAGATGCAGGTGCACATGAAATCTGCATAGATGAACCATCAATGTCTTGCTATGCCTACAAAGAAGATACAAAACGATTTGTGGATATTTTCAACAGGACAGTGAAAGGCATTGTAGGTAAAACAAGAATTGGTACACACTTATGCTTTGGCAACTATAAGGGACGTTCCGTAGGCAAAAAAACAATTGCTCCCATGCTGCCTGACTTTTTGGAACTGACAGTTGATGAACTGCATTCTGAAATGACCATCTTAAATTTTGCTGAAATACATTTATTAGAACGCTTTGCCGAAAAGATGGATGTTGCAGTGGGTGTGATTGATGTAAAAAGTTATTACATAGAAACAGTGGCTGACGTGAAAGAAAGAATAGCAAAATGCCTTCAACACATACCGGCACAGAAGTTAGCTGTGGCATCCGATTGTGGTATGTCGCAAACGGCACGATGGGCAACGAAACAAAAAATAACCAATATGTGCCTCGCAGCAAAAGCAATGAGAGAGAAAGCATAATCACAAAAAATATTGATACGCTTAATTTTTTTAAACAATGCAATTAATTAAACCCAAACAAAAAGATGCGGTGCTTTTGAATAATATTCTTTCATTCGAAAGTAACAATGCATTCAAAGTTTGGTGGTTGGGGCAAAGTGGTTTTTTACTGAAATGGCAACGGAAATATGTATTGTTTGACCCTTATCTGTCCAATTCGCTTACTATCAAATACCAACATACAGATAAGCCACATGTAAGAATGAGCGAACTGGTAATTGACCCGGCTTGTCTCAATTTTATTGACATTGTTACATCAAGCCATAATCATACAGACCATTTGGATGCCGATACGTTACAGCCGATTCTGAAAGCCAATCCTGCTATAAAATTTATTATCCCTGAAGCCAACAGGTCGTTTGTTGCTAATCGTGTTGGTTGCGATGAAAGTTTTCCGGTGGGTTTGAATGATGGAACAAGCGTTAAACTTGCAGGCTTTACTATAACCGGTGTGCCTGCGGCACATAATCAAATAGAACGTAACGAAAAAGGAGAATGCAAGTGTATGGGCCTTGTCGTTCAATTTGAAAATTATGCTGTTTATCATTCCGGCGATACATTATGGTTTGATGGGTTGGATGAACTTCTAAAACCTTATCAGGTGGACGTTGCTTTTCTACCGATTAATGGTAACAGGCCCGAAAGAAAAGTAGCGGGAAACTTAAATCCAGAAGAGGCGGCCTTGTTAGGTAAATCAATTGGTGCAGGGCTTGTCGTTCCACACCACTATCATTTGTTTGCCTTCAACACTGGAGATCCGAAAGCATTTGAAGAGCAATGTTTAAAGCATGAGGTAAACAATAAAGTTCTCGAAATAGGAGAAGGAGTGATTATCGCTAATAAACCTAATTAAGAAATCATCCTCTCTTGTTTGTATCTCCGGGTATACACTTGCTCCATATAAGAATTCCTTTGCATTAAAACCCTGAGCAGGTATTTTTTTTGCAATTAATAGAAAACCCATTAATGATACTATGAGAAAAAATTTCATTATTAGAGCTTATTATTATTTAGTAGGCGACTTGGAAAAAAACACAAATAAAATCGGCTTTGTCGCAGCTGCTGGAAAGAAGCATTTGTTATTTTACAGGCGGCTAACATTATGCTGCTAATGAGCAAAAGGATTTGTAAGTACTTGTCAAGGGAAAGTGTAATTGTTGTTTTTTTATCATCCTTACTGTTTCTATTCCTGATAATGTTCTCGATGCTGACTCAAAGTTTTTAAATCCTAACATACATTGTGTTCGCCACTTTATAAATCTATGGTCTCCTTCTACCCTATTATTTAAATACTTACATTGCCTGATCCTGATTTTCTTTAAGCACCTT
>MWYU01000618.1 GCA_002050375.1 Chitinophagales bacterium 62-2 | reverse complement strand
TTCTTTAGGTTGTAATTTAAGCTGGTGAGAAATTCCTAAACGATTATAATTAAGTCCCCACATAATATTTAACAGGATGTATATAATGGAACAAACCGTAAAGGTTTAAATCAATCCTCTTTTGAAATTAATTAACTTAATTTTCTTTCGAACCAGAAGAACTACAAACCTTACAACCAGTATAAGAAGAGATGCACCTGCAATTATGTACAAAATGTCGCCCAAACTAAAAGGTACCCTTCCAAGCAGTCTTCTGTACAACCAGGAAATATCAGGGTAAATGCCTCTGCTGAAATTATTTTCAATCCAGCCGGGATAAAACGAAGCAATCTTAATTAAAACAGTGATTACCAGCAAGCAAACCAGTGCTGCTATTGATAACCCGCTGAAATTTTTCTCCGTATTCATAACCAAAGCGAAGATAGGATTAGCTTATTGCAAGAAAGAACGTAATTGACTGAAGGAACATAAAAATTATTTAAATCCTCCTAATGTGATGAAAAGGCAAAGTCCGCTGGTAGCTTACTTTGTAAAATTGCTTGCTATTTGGGTATTATCTTTTACCTTTGCCAGCCCTAAAAATTGAACATGAGTCATCGGAGAGAATATGAGATTGCATTTGTGGGATTGAAAGCCGGTGAGCATGAATTCAGTTACGAAATAACAGATAAGTTCTTTGAGTCTTTTCAACCTCAGGACTTTACGAATTGCAAGGCTACAGTTAAACTTAAGCTGGATAAGAAGAATGGCTTTATGTTGCTTAAGTTTGATCTTGGTGGGCAGGTGGAGGTAATTTGTGACCGGTGCGGAAATAATCTGCCGTTACAGTTATGGGATGAATTCAACCTGATTGTAAAAATGGTAGATGACCCGGAAATAATGAACGAACGTGAAGAAGACCCGGATATTTATTACATAAGCAAGGGGGAAAGTTATTTACATGTGTCAGATTGGATTTACGAATTTATAAACCTCGCTATACCAATGCAGAGAATGTGCAAGGAAGATGAGATGGGGGGTTCTAAATGTAACAACGAAGTACTTGCAAAGCTAAAGCAGATGGAAGTGGAATCGAAGAGTAATACCAGTACAATTTGGAAAGGACTTGATCAGTTTAAAGATTTACAATAAAGTTTTCTGATATTAAAAATTTGAGTTATGCCTAATCCTAAGAGGAGACATTCGCAGCAACGGACAGCAAAAAGAAGAACACATTATAAAGCTGAACCTATTACTTTAAGTAAAGATGCTACTACCGGCGAACTGCATGTACGCCATCGTGCACATGTTAGCGAAGGAAAGCTGTATTACAAAGGAAAACTGGTAGCTGAAAAAGCTCCGTTGAAAGCCTAAATATTTGTTCTGCATTTATTAAAGTTATACATACCTGCAAAGGGATGTATAACTTTTTTATTGTACGAAGTCTACGGAAGAAATACTTTTAACTATGGCTTGAATTAAAAGTTTTAGTTGCAATAACAATCAGCAATTTATAATCTTCGAATATCTTAACTCCTCTAACAGTTCCCTATGGCTTTGCAGTGTTTTCATCAAAATTATATAGCTTGCCTTTATGAATATTGGCATAGATATGATGGGAGGCGATTTTGCGCCGCTTGAAATAGTAAAAGGGCTTCAAACATTTTTATCCCACTCAAATTCTAAGGTAGAAATCTTTTGTATCGGCAACGAAAACGAGGTAAAACCTCTGTTGAACAGATACTCACTTACTTCGCCAAACGTTGCAACTGTGCATGCGCCACAGCTAATTGAAATGCACGAACATCCTACAAAAGCATTAAAAGAAAAACAACAATCATCCATTGCTGTAGGTTTTTATATGCTCGCTGCAAGTAAAATTGATGCTTTTATAAGCGCGGGTAATACCGGGGCTATGTTGGTAGGTGCCCTATATAGTATTAAAGCAATCAGAGGCGTTCAGCGGCCTACTATATCTACCATTGTTCCTAAATTAAACGGACGCCACGGCTTACTGCTTGATGTGGGTTTAAATGCAGATTGTAAGCCGGAAAATCTTAACCAGTTTGCCATCTTAGGCAGCTTGTATGCTAAAACTATTTTGGGCATTTATGATCCTAAAGTAGGGCTGCTGAATGTTGGTGAGGAAGAAGGTAAAGGCAATATTCTTACACAGGCTGCTTATCCCCTTTTAAAAGCAAACAAACGCATTCATTTTGTTGGCAATGTAGAAGGCCGCGATCTCTTTATGGATAAAGCGGATGTAATAGTTTGTGAAGGTTTTACAGGAAACATCCTGCTAAAAATGGCTGAAAGCATGTATGATATAGCAGTAAAACGGGAGTTGCACAATGACGACTTCATGAGCCGGCTGCATTACCAGAATTATGGAGGCACACCGGTTTTGGGAATTTCCAAACCTGTAATTATTGGTCATGGTATAAGTAATGCTATGGCATTTTATAACATGATCGCTCTTGCGCAAAAAATGATCGAATCTAATCTATGTTCCGAAATGGCGGAAAGTTTTAAAGACTAAGGTTTAAAATACTTACTGCAATAAGTATTATTTCTTCTGAAGTCACTCAAGAGTATTTGTACCCACTGTATTAGAGTGTAAGCGGATGGTATGTGTTTTCCCCTCATGCCCTATCTCAAAATTACCATCCCATCCAACGGATTTAAAAGGGCCGCTTTGCCACTTAATTTGTTTTTCGGAGGCTTCGTAAGTATAATTCCCTTCCCCCAGAAGTTTGCCTTCAAGATCAAAATACTTGTATTCGTTGCTGTTCAAGGCGAAATAGCCGAGTTTTAAGGGATTGGCAGGACTTGATCCGTAAGTAAGAATGAGATATTTACCATTGCGGGGTATCTGATTTTCAGAAGTATCGTTATCTTTCGATTTTTGGATTTGGATGCTTGATTTTGTATAGTCAAAAGCAATGAACGAATTTCTAATCCGATTAATCGGCTGACCTATCGTATTTGTTGAGATAACGATTAAGGTGGCAATAAAAATATATTTAAAGGCAAGCATTGTTTAAGATTAGCGTTAAGAAATTTATTTTTTCTGACAAAAAGTTTGACTGCAATATTGGATCTTAAACAGCAACAGACTTGAATTTAATCTATTTTACTTAATAAAGCTGAAATTAGTAAAGCAACATTCCCTGCCTTTTCTTAAAAACCGGTAACGCCTGCTATCTGCTTACTAAAATCTTTTTAATAAAATTCCCTTTCTTACTTATAAATCTAACAAAATATATGCCTGTAGACAAGGTAATTGGAAAAGTATAAACAGTTGCACCGGGCGAAAGCGAATTTATTTGTACGCTTCTGCCATTCACATCTAAAATCTGTATAGTTTCATAAGCTTCCCTTCCCAGTTTAATATGTAAAGTTGATCTTACGGGGTTGGGAAATATCTTTACTTTGGGCTGTGTTGCTGTTATGGTGTCAACGCCCCTTATAACCGATCCAACTTTATTTATTACCCAATTATTCGGATCTACCTCTACTCCTGCAGGAGATTTTGTATAGTATATTTTAAAAGTCTGATCATTAGCTGATTGACTAATCTTAATGATAGTATCGCCCTGTGCAGAAGAAATTTTATATTCCATTAAGCCTTTGAACAATGGAGTTACAGCAGGCATGGAGGTAGTTTGACTAATATTTAGTACCAGCGTGTCACCATCCTTTTTATAATAAGTAACACTGTAGGTAGGATAGCCTTCTCCATATATCCACTGATTGAAAAAATCTGTCAGGTTTTTACGGCTTACCTGCTCTGCTACCAGTTTGAAATCAGGCGTGGCAGCAAAGGTATCTTTAAACCTTTGCTGGTAGGTTTTTAAGGTATTAAAGAATAAAGTATCGCTCTGCATTTCGAACCTTAAGTTATGCACAACCGCAGCGCCTTTATTATAACTTAAACGGCTATTAAATATTCGCCCTTCATTGTACGACTCTGCAGGTGGAACATACACGCTTCCTCCTGGTGCCGACATAATATTGTTGTGCAAATTAATCAGATTAGCAGCGGCGCTTTCGGGAAAAAGGGCGGGCAGTTTTTCCCGCATAAGCTGAGAACTATACGTCGCGAAACTTTCATTTAACCATATATCGCTCCACGAGGCGCAGGTTACATTATCACCAAACCATTGATGGGCTAATTCATGCGAAACGAGGTTTGGATCAAATCCTGCCATAGTGCTCATTGTCTGGTGCTCCATTCCCCCGCCAATATTTGCTTGAACGTGCCCATACTTTTCTTTATAGAAAGGATATAATCCATATAGTTCGCTAAACTTCTCTATAAACGCCGGTGTTTTATCAAGGTCAGGCTTTACATTATTGAAGTAAGCCTGGTTATCCACTATATAATGAAGAACCAAAATGGAGTCTCCGCGAAGGGCAGCAGGTTTAGCATAATTTTTATACTCCAGGTAATTACCTACAGCTATGCAAGGCATATAATAATTCATAGGGTAGCGGCACGACCACTGATATTGCCTGCGGTTACCGGGAAGATCAACTACTTGCTTTAATAACCCGTTTGATCCCGCTTTAAAAAATAGGTCTGTTGTGATCCAAATATCTGTCGAATCTATTTTATCGTTCAATAATTGCTTTGCAGGAAACCATTCTCTCGCCTGGTAAGACTCAGATAATGTAGCAGTATATTGAAGCCCCGTATTTGCATCAACGCCTGCATAAATACCTGCACTAACGGTACCCTTATAATAAAATGTAATATTCAACTCTGTAGCTGCATTTACAACAGGAGCGAAAGGGATATAAATATGATCGCTATTCCTGGTAAAATTTTGTTTGCCATTATTTACATAAACCGAGTCGAGAAACATGGATTGTTTCAACTCAATAGCAAAAGTATCTAAAGGCTGTTTTGTAATGACTTTATAACTGCAGACGCCGGTTATAGCACGACTTGAGGGTTGAGCGGTGATCTCCAGCTTCAAATACTTAATATCATAAAAGTTCATTTTATTATTCTGGAAATACTCTATTGAGTTAGAGCCTTCAACTGAACGGCTGTTTCCCGTTATGGAATTTTTTGGTTGAGCCTGGGCAAGAATAGAAATAAGCAAAAAAAGAATAGAAGTAAATTTGTACATCCCTCTGTTTATTCGTGCAATTTAATTTTTTTCTATGTCCTTTCAAGATGGCGGATCATTCAATTAACTTAGGCTTATGAAAATCCAGTTATGGGCAATTGGAAAGTCTCACGAACCCTATGTGAAAGAAGGAATTGAAGATTTCACTAAACGTATTTCAAAATACTATGCTGTAGATTGGAGGATTTTTGCGCCTGCACGCCAAACCGTTAATTCAACGGAAGCGGACATAAAAAAACATGAAGCTCAAACTATTCTTAACTATTTGCAGAAAGATGATTACCTCGTACTGCTCGACGAAAAAGGCCTGCAAATAAGCTCTACTCAATTGGCTTCTTTTATTGAGCAAAGGGCAAATAGCAGTGTCCGGCAATTAATTTTTTTAATCGGCGGAGCTTTCGGGGTGGACGAAATACTTAAATCAAGAGCTAATTTTATTTGGTCCTTTTCGCACCTTGTTTTTCCCCATCAGTTAGTAAGGTTAATGTTGGCTGAACAGATTTATCGTGCATGTTCTATTAACCGCAACGAGAAATACCATCATGAATAAAATATATATCTTGCCGGCATGATCAGCATTACTTTAGCTATAACTATTCTTACATGCATTGTTTCTTTTACAGCTTTCTCCAATCAAAAAATTATAGACGACCTAATCTTTCATCCTCCCTCTGTTAAAAACCGTAACCAATGGTATAGGTTTCTTTCGTGTGCATTAATACATGGCGACTTTATACACCTGCTGTTTAACATGCTTACATTTTACAGTTTAGGAAGTATGGTCGAAAACTATTTTTCTCAGATTTTTGGCAGCATGGGTTCTGTTCTTTACATTGTTTTATACCTGGTTTCGCAAGTCGTTTGCCTCGTGCCCACTTACATTAAACACAAGGACGATTATGCTTACAGAAGTTTGGGAGCAAGCGGCGCTGTTTCTGCCGTAGTGTTTGCAGGAATATTTTTATCGCCACTAACTAAGCTGAGCTTTTTTCTTATTCCCATTGGGATCCCGGCATTTATTGTGGGCATTATTTTTCTTGCTATAAGCTTCTATTTTTCGAAAAAAGGTGGAGGAGGTAATTTTAACCACTCTGCCCATTTATGGGGCGCAATCGCGGGAATCGTTCTGCTGCTTGTTTTTTGTTATGCATACAGATTTGATGTTGCAGGAAACTTTATATACCAGGTAAGGGGTTTTGCAGGATTCTAAGACATTAATGATATTTTCAAAACTTTTTCGGTCTTGAGTTCAATTTTAAAGCGGTCGTCAATTCTATATTCAACTACCCATATAATTTTTTTGTTAGATTCTATTACCCACACATTTTCTTTTTCGGTTTTAGATAACTTTTGATCAATTAAAAACCGGCTAAGCTTCTTTTTCTTCCTCATACCTAAAGGATAAAAATAATCGCCTTGCTTTGATTTTCGCAGCAGTAACGGATATTCTAAATCTTTAGCATCTAAGCAGGCAATATTTGCAGAGTGTGAGATTTGAAAATGGGAGGCATTAATTGTTTCAAGTACTAACTGTTGATCATTAAACTTTATTTTTTTTGTAGCGGCATCAATTATAAAATAGTTACTTACCTGGTCTGTATTTTTTTGAGTTATAATGATCCATTTCCTGTTCTTAATGATCCTGTAATACTGCGAGTCGATGTAACTGCCGTTATCGCTGTTAAAAAGCTTAATCACTTCCTCTAACTGCCCGGCAGTGAAGTGCTTCTCCTTAATAATTTCCCAGAGAATAATTCTATAAGAAGGTGTTTTTGTGAGCTTTAGTATGGGGATATGTTCTTCATTTCCTTTAACCTCAATCAATCTTTGTTTCTGCTGTTTGATCGCTTGCTCATATACCTCTTCCACCTCTCTTAATCGGTCGATATTCTTCAGAATATTTTCTTCAGCTTGTGGAAACACTTTTTGAACAGCAGGAAGCAGTTCATTTCTAAAATAGTTGCGGGTATATTTATTTGAAGCATTTGAGGAGTCTTCAACAAACTGCAGGTTATTCTGCTCTGCGTATCCTATGATTTCCGTTTTACGAAAGGGTAAAAGAGGACGAAAAATTTTTAAATATTCTGCATCCATTCCTATCAAACCTTTTAAGCCTGTACCCCTGAAAAAGTTCATTGTTACTGTTTCAATATTATCATCAGCATGATGAGCAGTTACAATGAGATCAGCTTTCTTTTCATCAAATGCAAGTACTCTGAACCATTCATAGCGCAGATCACGGGCTGCAACTTGTGTAGAAACTTTTTTATCTGCAGCATAAGCAGCAGTTTCAAATCTTTTTACAAACACCTCCTCCCCATAGCTTTCGCCTAAGTCTTTTACAAACAATTCATCCCGGTCACTCTCCTCTCCTCTTAACTGAAAATTGCAATGTGCAATAGTGAAATCAAAACCGGCTTTATGAAAAAGATCGCACAGTACGACACTATCAATACCGCCACTAATAGCTAACAAAAATTTGCATGCTCCTTTAGCAGAAAGTTGTTCTTTTAAGTAGTTGGAAAATATGTCGGATAAATTCATTTAGTAAAGTAATTGAAAAGCGAAGACTTGCCTCTAAAAGGGCAATGGTATTTAGTTAAAGGAAAACTTTTCCCCCAAAGTTGCAAAGGAATACAACGCCAAGACGCAAAGAAGAAAACTTCTGCTCCCTTGTATCTAGGCGGGAAAAAAATAAACATCGCTTACTAAATAGCATTTTGAAAAGGGATCGAGACAACCTAAGCTCTAACCTAAAAGGAGAAGAGATAAAATGCCGACTTATTAACCTCCCAACTTATTAACCTTTCAACTTATTAACCTTTCAACTTAGCAACCTTTCAAC
>MWYU01000662.1 GCA_002050375.1 Chitinophagales bacterium 62-2 | reverse complement strand
GAATTGTTGTGCCTTCTTTATATGCTGTTCTTAAAAGATCAATCAGTTCCTTTCCATATTGCAAAACTTCTAACTCGCCTGCCATTCTATCTATCAGCTTTATTAAATCCTTATCAACTTTCATTCTTCCTACAGCGCCGGTTTGTTTAGTTTCCCATTCAAGCTTTTCGCCATTTAAATTAATATGTCCAAGCTCTTCAAGGTCTGCATCTTCACTGCCCATGTAATACACAGGAACGAAATTATTTTCCGGGAGGATTTTTTTTAAATGATCAGCCAGTTTAATTATATGTAAAATTTTATAGATGAAATATAAGTGGCCTGTAAAAATATTAGGCTGATGGGCAGTGCAAATAGTGAAGGTGTTCTGCTGTAATAAGTTTTGCAGGTTATCTTTTTGGGAAGCTGTTAATTCAATGCCATCGTATTGCTTATATAATTCCTGTACAAGCAGAGCTCTTGGCGTATCAAATTTTTTTCTTGCCTCAATAGAAGATTTAATGCCGTCAATAGAAACAGGGTAGTTATAAAAGGGTTTAAGCTTTTCATCACCTTTCAGGTAATCCAGAGTCATCTTCGAAAAATAACCTGTCTGTTCGTAAGGTAAGTATTCGCAGTTAGTCTCCATTCTTGTAATTAGGGCGCAAATTTAGCTTCAAAAAAAGCAAGCCGGTACAAAATTTTTCAAGCAGATATAATGCACCATCTTACTAATCCACTACTTCACCTTCCAGATCGTAATCGTAAGCTTTTGTAATTTTTACATTCACAAATTCACCGATGGGTAAACGCTTCCTGGTATTAATTACAACTTCATTATCTACTTCAACACTATCAAATTCAGTTCGCCCCAGGTATCGTCCGGCCTCTCTTTTATCAACAATTACTTTAAACGATTTGCCCACTTTCTCCTGGTTTTTTTCGAGACTTATTTCCTGTTGCACGTCCATTATATCCTGTGCCCTGCGTTCTTTCTCTTCATCAGGGATATTATCTTCAAAATCGTAAGCGCCTGTATTTTCTTCATGGCTATAGGTGAAAATCCCAACCCTGTCAAACTTTGTTTCCTGCAGAAAGCCTTTCAGTTCTTCTACATCCTCTAAAGTCTCGCCGGGAAAACCTGTTATCAGCGTCGTACGTAAACAAATGCCTGGCACCCGTTCACGAATGTTGTATACAAGCTCCGTCATTTCTTCGCGGGTTATTTGACGGCGCATAGCTTTTAGCATATTATTACTTGCATGTTGCAAAGGCATATCAAGGTATTTGCAGATGTTATCACGTTCTCTTATAACCTTGAGTATTTCCATTGGGAACTTACTTGGGTACGCATAATGCAAACGGATCCATTCCAAACCTTTTACATCTGCAAGTGCATGCAAAAGTCTCGGTAGTTCTCTCTGCCTGTACAGGTCTAACCCATAATAAGTAAGTTCCTGTGCAATCAGCATTACTTCTTTTACACCACGTTTTACCAATCCCTCAGCTTCGGCCACCAGGTGTTCTATTGGCTTGCTAACATGTTTGCCACGCATTAAGGGTATAGCACAAAATGAACAGGTACGATTACAACCTTCGCTTATTTTAAGATATGCATAATGAGATGGAGTACTTAACAACCGCTCGCCTACTAATTCGGCTTTATAATCAATATCAAACCTCTTAAGAATTTGAGGCATTTCCATTGTTCCAAAAAATGCATCTACCTCAGGTATCTCGTCTTCAAGATTTTGTTTATACCGTTCGCTCAGGCAACCGGTAACATAAACCTTATCAAGCTTACCTCTTTTTTTTAGTTCTACCTGGTTAAGAATTGTATCAATACTTTCCTGTTTTGCCTTATCAATAAAGCCGCATGTATTTACAATTACAATATTGTGATCTCTCTTCGCACTTTCATGAACAACATCAATCTCACTGGCCTTTAATTGGCCACTTAGGACTTCGCTGTCAACCAAATTCTTACTGCAGCCAAGCGTAATAATGTTAACCTTATCTTTTTTTAGTGTTCTTACTTTCATAAAGAGCGGCAAAGGTAATAATTATGATTGCGGAGAGGTAATTTTAACCTTTCATTTACCTGCTTGCGTACAATCTTTGAACTGCGCTAAGGATTACTAACCCATTAATACTCAATTATAATGAAAAGAATTTTGCTGGCTATGTCCATTCTATTTACAACCGGTTGCTATGCACAGGAAACTACATCCCCTACAGCAGCCGGCGGGCCGGAATATCAAACGGCTTTAGGTGCGAAAATTTCAGCAGGTGTTGCAGTTTCTTATAAACAGTTTGTTGCTACTACAAAAGCAATTGAAGCACAGTCCATGTTTTTTTCACGGGGTATAAGGTTAGTTGGTTTATATGAATTTCATTTTTATAATATTCCGGGCGTTGATGGATTAGCATGGTATGTTGGGCCGGGTGTACATGTTGGATTTTATCGTAAATCTGCAGACCTTGGAATTGATGGAGTAATTGGCCTTGACTATAAAATAAAAAACACACCAATAAACCTTAGTTTAGATTGGCAACCGAGCTATAGCCTTGTAGGTAATGGATCGTTAATGCCTCAATTTGGAGGGCTGGCAATAAGATATATTTTGCAATAATGGAGAAAACTATAGTCCCTCACTCAACTATAACATGCCCTTCATGCGGCTATCAAAAGACGGAAATCATGCCAGGTGATGCCTGCCTGTTTTTTTATGTTTGTGAGAATTGTAAAACAAGATTAAAACCAAAGCAGGGAGATTGCTGCGTTTTTTGCAGCTATGGAACGGTGAAGTGTCCACCTATGCAGCAAGATCCAAAGTCTTGCTGCCGTTAATGATTAGTCTTCATTTTCTTTGTCGTAGTGTTTAAAGCCTATTCGCTTTCTGTTTGTTTGTTCCTGTGGATTTAATAACTGCTTAAGTGCTGTAAATATTCGCTCTATATCTTCAGAGTTTTGCGTTACCTGTTTTTCAAACTTTTCCAGCTTTAATAAGATGTCTTTATGTGTAAGAAGCATTTCACGAAGCTTTGTAAATATTCGTATTATGCGGATATTTACTTCTATAGCTCTGTCACTATTCAAAACACCGGAGAGCATAGCGACGCCTTGCTCTGTAAAAACATTAGGCATTTTTCTTGTGCCGCCCCGTTTTGATGTTCCATTTTGGAATATCAAATTCCTGAACTCTTCTTCGGTAAGTTGAAACATAAAATCATCAGGGAAGCGCTTTGGGTTTCTTTTTACGGCCTTGTTTAAATTTCCTGTGGTTACATCATACAGTTCTGCTAAATCTTTATCCAACATTACCTTTTGTCCTCTAATAAAATAAATCTTACTTATAATTACTTCGTCTGCAACTGCGGCTGGTGTGTTTGCTTTTGCCATAGTTAAAGTTTGAAATTGTAAATATAAACGCCAATTCTACTCCGATTATGCGTAGAAAATTAATAAGAAAAAGGTGGACCATTAGCTGATAGAATTGAGCCACGACTAATTGAGATTGTTGGAAAAAACAAAACCCCTCGAAAAAGAGGGGTTAGATGTATTCATACAAAAAGAAAAACTACTGTTTCTTTTCGTAACGCTTTTTAAATTTATCGATACGACCTGCTGTATCCACTAACATGTTTTTACCGGTATAAAAAGGGTGTGAAGTATTAGATATCTCTAATTTAATTACGGGGTATTCGTTACCATCTTCCCACTTTACAGTTTCTTTAGAATTTGCAGTAGAGCGGCTCAAAAAACTTTGACCATTACTCATATCTCTAAAAACAACTAAACGATAATTCTCGGGATGAAGACCTTGTTTCATAATAATTTATTTATAAGTCGGATGTCAGGTGAATATAAGTTCGACATCATTTTTTATTTTCGAGGGGCGAAATTATGCTTTACTCCTTTCTCCTCCAAAATAAATGCAAATCTTCTCACGCATATTTGCACCTTCTTAAGATTTCATATTTACATACTGGAGGGGAATTCCAAAGTTTCCCGTCTTGCATTTTGCAATAACTTCCTGCAGGTCGTCAATTTTTTTTGCCGTTACCCTAATCACATCATCCATAATTTGTGCCTGTGCTTTAAGGCCGCTGTCTTTTATGGCTTTTACAATCTTTTTGGCGTCCTCCTGTTTAATACCATTCCTAACAACAACATCTTTTTTTACAACTTTACCGCTCTGGTATGGCTCTTTACTAAAATCAAAAGCCTCTGCAGGAATCCCCTGTTTCATGCTGCGGCTAATCATTACATCTGTAATCTGATCAATTTTCATTTCGCTGTCCGCTTCAACATTCATTGTATAATCCTTTTTATTTAAGTCAATTACCACATGGCTGTCTTTGAAATCGAAACGGTTTTGAATTTCCTTTTTCACAATATTGATTGCATTATCCAAGGTCTGCAGATCAACTTTGCTGGTAATATCAAATGATGGCATAAAATATTTTTTGCAAAGATAAACCTGTGTGAAATGATTGAAGCACTATTAAATAGATTATAATCGATATGCCCACAACCATCATTTAAACAGCTTCAACCTTCAAATAAATAAAGAAACTAATCATTGTTCGTGCCACTCAATACCCAGGGTTTTGTACCAGTAACTTGTTTTTGTTCAGTTCGTTGCGCAAAATTGGAAAGAAATAGGCTTTGTTATCCCATTTCCAGGTTTCAAATACTTCGGATGTAATTTTTGGAACTGTAGATGTGGTACGATCAGGATTAAGTTTATAAACAACATTGGCACGACTAACGGGGTGATATGCCTTTGGCCCTATCACCCATCTGCGAACATCGAAAAAACGTTGTTCTTCGAACATCATCTCCACCCTTCTCTCATTCCTGTAACGATCACGTAAAGCAGTTCCAGATTCTGTAACGGGAGGCATCCCTGCTCTTTTTCTTATCATATTAATGTAAGTGCGTGCTTCTGCATACTCGCCCAGTTCAATGCAAGCCTCCGCATAGTTAAGCAATATTTCGCCATACCTTATCCAACGCCATGGAACATCCTGGTAGAAGTATTGTGCATCCACTTTAGGATCGATAAATTTACGCATGTAATAGCCGGTATAACCACCGTTCCAGTCTTCTATTGGACTTTTTCTCGTATCTAATCCCGGCACTTCCATCATTTTATTCAAAGTATTATCCCATTTTTCAAAAGTACCAACCTGTATAACACTGTAAGGGTCAGTTCCTGCAACATCTGCAGGGCGAGGCCTCCATTTAGCCCCTTCATACAGAATATTAGCATAAAAACGAGGATCCCTGTTTTTATAAGGTGCTGCTGCATGTACTGGATTTTTCCAATCAAACCGGGTTCCGTCGGCCATTTCGTAATCATCTACCGCATCTTGTAAAGGCGCATTCGTTCCCCAATTATGCCACCCATTAGGACCACTTACCAATCCTATCATTGGAGTTAATACAGGGGTAAAATATTTTACAAAAATGTCTTCTGGTGTTTCCTTTAATGTAAATAGCTCCACTATGTTTTGTGCAACTGAATCAGTAGGAGCAGGATCTGGTTTATACAGTTTGTACATACCTGAATTTATTACTGCTTTGGCTGCATCTTTAGCGGCTTGCCACCGGGCAGTTGTATTTCCATCTTTATACCCTATTAGTTCCGGTTGGGGAAATTGAGGAAATACACTTGTATTATATAAATCACTTGCAGCATAAAGAAGTACTCTTGACTTTAAGGCCAGCGCAGCGCCCCTGGTAGCCTTTCCTTTATTGCTTCCACTGTGAACAGAAGGTAATAAACTCACTGCTTTATCACATTCTTCGACCATAAAACTTACGCAGTCAGAATAAGAATTTCTTGCAATACTGAAATCATCCGTTAGCCCATAACTTTCTTTTATTAGTGGCACGCCACCGTAAACACTGGTAAGTAGATGATAAATGTACGCTCTTAAAAAATGTACTTCTCCTGTTGCTCTCTCCTTTGTTGTTTTTCCATCGATCAACGTTTTGCTATAAGGCACAAGGTCAACTTTTTCAAAAAACAGATTGCAGTATCTAATGCTTTTATAAAGATCATCCCAGGTTCTAAATCTTGAAGGAGTGCTCCACCCTGGAATTTCATCAGCTGTTAGCAGTCCGTTATTAAAATTCTTTGAAGGGCCGTTTCCACGGTAATGGGCCTCATCAACAATATTCGACTTTAACCTCCCATTTGTAAAAGGCTCATCTAATCTAAAGTAAATCTGGTTGATAAAGGTTTCGACCAATGCCGGATCCGACCACACAGCCGTTTCCGAAAATTCACCCAAGGGTCTGGTATCAAGGAAATCCTTCTTGCAGGAAGAAATTAAGAAAACAGATAGCAGTAAAAATTTAAATAAATATATATTCTTTTTCATTTTTGCCGATTTTAGAAATTTAAATTAAATCCAGCATTGTAAACTTTATTAAGCGGGTAGGCTATAGCTGATGTAGTTTCCGGGTCATAATCTTTAAGCTTATCTAAAGTAAGTATGTTAAGCCCGCTTACATATATTCTCAGGCCGCTCATATGCAATTTGTTCAATAGAGCGGATGGTAAAGTATAACCAAGTTCAATGTTTTTCAGTCTTATATAGTCACTTTTCTGAAGCCAGTACGTGTTATTTCCGCCATTGCGCCAATATTCACCATACCGGTTCCAGGTTCGCGGTTTTGTTGCATTCACATTAGTTTGTGTCCAGCGACCGGAAACATCTTCAGCAAGGAAATTGCCGGATTCTCCAGAAAATTCATAGTAATTATTTCGAAGGGCACCTGTAGCTCCTTGAAAGAAAACAGCAGCATAAAAATTCTTGTAAGCCAGGTCAATGTTGAGCCCACCTATGAAAGTAGGTAAATCCGTTTTATAAACCCTTTGCCTGTCTAACCCGTTGATTTTACCATCACTGTTTACATCCTCAAAAATGATATCACCCGGTCTTGCATTGGCCAAATGAGGATAATCGTCAACTTCTTTCTTATCTTTAAAAACACCTATTGCTTTATAATACAACAGCGAATTCATGGGATAGCCTGTAGACCGCTGGTACTCGGGAACACCAGGTGTTTCATCCCAAAACTTTATTTTATTTTTTTGATAACCTCCATTAACCGAAACCTCGTAATTTAACGCCCCTGACTTGTTTTTATAACCAACCTGTAACTCAACACCCTGATTAGCTACCTTGCCTATATTCTCACGAGGCAGTGTTAAACCAGTAGATCCGGGAACAGAGGCATTGCGCTGCCACAAGATGTTTGTACGCAGGTTATAAAAATAATCTCCCGAAAATTTCAGTTTCCCACCAAACATCTCACCATCAAAACCAATATTTGATTGATTGGCTACCTCCCATGTAACATTTGGATTTGGGATACGCAGTTCAGTCAGGATCTTTTCTTCTTCCGTCATATTTGAAATATATCTTGCGGTTGCAGAACTGTTATATCCATAACTTGAGAGGTATTGGAAGGCCTCAATCCGGTCGTTACCGGTTTGTCCCCAGGATCCACGAATTTTGAAATAGTTGATAAAGGATAAATTGTCTCTCCAAAAGTCTTCTCCGGAAGCTTTCCAACCTAATGAAACTCCAGGAAAAAACCCAAATCTTTTATCTTTGGGAAATATATAAGAACCGTCATATCTCCAAACAAATTCAAATAAATACTTCTCCAGGTAATCATAATTTACCCGTCCGAAATAATTCAACCGGGCCGTTTCTGATGCGGATCCATTATTATTTTTTTCAAGCTCACCCCCCGCGAATAACTCATCAATAGCGGTAGAAACAAAGTATTTTCTAAAGGCCGAAAAGTTCATAGACTTTCCTAAACTTCGCTCAGAACCTAATAAAAACCTAAGATTATGATCACCCAACCGACGTTCATAATTAATCAAACCATTAAGAGTAACGCGGTTTGCATCTGACATACTTTGGGTGAGCTGGGGATCTGAAAAACCTTTTTTCCCTTCAATAAGCAATGGTTCGTGATTTGCA
>MWYU01000468.1 GCA_002050375.1 Chitinophagales bacterium 62-2 | reverse complement strand
GAATGTATCTTATAAGGTTAACTAATTCAATGTATGAGTTTAAGGTAATTAAAATGGCAAAAATGTAGCTTTTAATGCTAACTATTAAACTCTGCATTTTTTTGTTGCGCATCTTCTTTTCGTTTTAAATTGAAAAAGCATCAAAGAGTGGAATGATTTTTATTAAAAGTTAATAAAAGGGTGTTAATACCATAATTCTATAAATCTTTTCCGGAATTATGCAAAGTTTGATTTCGCTACAAAGCTTAATTTTGCTCCTGTTAAATGAGAATAATTAAATCCATACGATTAAAAGCAGCTTTCCTGTTAACGGTGTTCGCCCTTAACACGGTGGTAGCTTTTGCTTGTTCATTGGGTTTAAATATGGGCTACAACGAGAAGCACCATGATAATGTAGAAAAAGAAAAAGTCGCTTCAGCTCAATCCCATAGTCATCCGCCAGGCACAAAGCCGCATCAGCATAATACAGCAGTTACACATAGCCATGAAAGCACAGCAAAGCATAGTCATTCTAAAACAGCTTCACATAACCATCATAATGCAGCAGCCGCTCATCATCATGAACAAAGTAATTCAAAGCCGGGCGACTGCTGCACAAGTACAGCTATAAAATTTCGGGCAGAAGATAAGAAACTACAACAGTCACTAAACATTGCTCTTAAAGCACCTGTATTTGTTGCGTTCCTTTCTGCTTTCTTAGGCTTCAAATTATCTCCGGTAGAAGCAATCGCAGTTTCTTGCAAATATCTTGTACCACAATATTATCCACCCCCGGATATTCGTGTAGCTATCCAGTCCTTCCAGATATGATTTAATGTTAGTTCTATTAGTCCCAAAGTTTCGGGACCTGTAATTCTATTGTAACATTAAATCGTTCAAAAAGTGAAGAAGATATTTCTTTTAGTTGCTATAATTGCAACAGCATTAACGCAACATAGTTTTGCGCAAGACAGTACAAAACAGTACCAGTTACCACAGTTACTTACCTATTATTATAGTATAAAAAATGCCTTGGTCGAAGGTAATGCCAACGGCGCTGCCATTGCTGCAACTGCTTTCCTCAAAGCAGCAAATAGCGTAGATTACAAAAACATTTCCGAAGGCAACATGAATGCCTTGATGAAAGATGCAGGTAAGATTTCCGAGACTACAGATATTAAAAAGCAACGGGCACATTTTGCCAATTTTTCTCCTAATATGGCAGCCATTTCTAAGGCAGTAGAACTTACGGATAAGCCTGTTTACTATGCCTGGTGCCCAATGATTAAAACACATTGGCTAAGCAGCGAAAAAGCTATAAAAAATCCTTACTACGGCAGTGCTATGCTTACCTGTGGAGAGGTTACTGAAACCATTTAGTAACCTGTTTTCTATTCTTTTATTTTCTAACAAAAAAACAATTCACGATGAAAACATTAATTCTTGGCTTTGCTATGATGGTCGCAACTTTTACAGCTTGTAATAACAATGATGACCAAACAAAGGAAACAACAAATGTTGGTGATACTACCGCGACAAATACGGCAGCATCTAATGCAGAAGTAAAAACTGCATCGGCAAATGAAATGGTAACAGCATACCTGCAATTAAAAAATGCACTGGCTAAGGATAATGATAAAGAAGCTGCAGCGGCAGGAAAACAAATAACTGATGCTATGCAGAAAACAGATGAAGCTTCCATGACCGCCGAACAAAAGAAAGTTTACGGTGAAGTAAAAGAGGATATAAAAGAACATGCTGAACATGTAAGCAACAATGCCGGTAAAATTGAACACCAGCGTGAACATTTTGATATGATTAGTAAAGACATGTATGATATGGTTAAAGTGTTTAAACCTACCCAAACATTATATGTAAATCATTGTCCTATGTACAATGATAATAAAGGTGCAACATGGCTGAGTGAAGTGAAGGAAATTAAAAACCCTTATCTCGGTAAAAAGATGCCCACCTGCGGTTCTGTAAAAGAGGAAATAAAATAATGAGCATCCTGAAAAAAATATTGTTAGTCCTTCTTCTCGTATTTATTGCTATGCAATTTATACGTCCTGCCCGTAATATTGGGCAGGTTGGTCAGGCTGATATTGCAAACCGATTAATGGTGCCGGGGAGTGTAGAAGGCATTTTAAAGACTTCATGCTACGATTGCCACAGTAACAATACACGCTATCCGTGGTATGCTAATATTCAACCGATGGGATGGGTGTTGGCGAATCATATAAAGGATGGAAAAGATGACTTGAATTTTAATGAGTTTGGCACTTATACTAAAAGAAGGCAATTCAGCAAATTGAAGGCAATAGGAAGTAGCGTAAAGGAGGGTACTATGCCATTACCTTCTTACACATTATTGCATCAGGATGCAATACTTTCCAAAGAAGAGAAAACATTGGTGACTGATTGGGCGACAAAAACAAGAGATAGTCTTGAAGCAAAAAATTAAATCAGATGAAAAGTATTGGCAAAGCTGTAGTGAAGATTTTTAAATTTCTGTTTATCCGAAATAAAAAGTGTTGCCAATAATAAAATTAAAAAAATGAAAAGAATAATTCTAGTAGCATTTGTTATGGCTCTGTATTCTGTTACAACTGCGCAGGATATGCCTGGAATGAAAATGCCTAAAAAGCAAACTACCCAGCAAACACAAAAAGTCGTATACACCTGTCCAATGCATCCGGAAGTGCAAATGAGCAAACCCGGTAACTGTCCTAAATGCGGTATGACCTTAGAGAAAAAAACAATCAAGGTAACTGCACCAAAGAAAGCAGTAAAAACAAGCGCAACGAAAGCTCCTTCTGCTATAAAGCAAAGCGGTAGTAGCACAAAAGCTACAACAACATCTAATGCCAGCGCCGGCAATGAGGAGGTTCGTGAAATGGTGACAGAAATGAAGGGCATGATGCAAGAGATGAAAAGTACTGTTGCAGAGATGAAAGGCATTGTGAAGGAGTTAAAGGGCACAACCACTGAAGCCGGAGCAGATACGACTGATGAACACAAAGGCCATGGCATGAACATGAATAATGCCGGTACTATTACAACGGCAACAAAGGCAACTTATACCTGTCCCATGCACCCTGAAATTCATGCCACAAAGCCGGGTAATTGTCCTAAATGCGGAATGAAGTTAGTTGTGGAAAAAGCTCAACCTTCCAAATCTCAACCTGCAACATACACCTGTCCCATGCACCCTGAAATCCATGCAACAAAGCCGGGCAATTGTCCTAAATGCGGGATGAAATTAGTTGTAGAAAAAACTAAATCTTCAGCGGCTCAACCAGCAACTTACACTTGCCCAATGCATCCTGAAATTCATGCTACCAAACCAGGGAATTGTCCAAAGTGCGGAATGAAGTTAGTGCAGGAAAAAACGAAATCTTCATCAACTCAGGCCGCAACTTACACCTGCCCAATGCATCCCGAAGTAAAGAGCGATAAACCCGGCAACTGCCCTAAGTGCGGAATGAAGCTCGTTAAGGAAAAGCCTGCAGCCACTACAAACATGGATGATATGGAGGGAATGCAGATGAATGATGACAACACGACGATGGAAAATATAATGATGGCAAAAAAGAACTTAGGTCCTATAAAAACCATCAGCAGCAAAGTGCCGCCTCGAACAGTTGTGTATCATCTATACATCAGAGATACTACGGTAACCTTTGGAAAAAAACCAAAACGAGCCATTGCTGTTAATGGACAAATACCTATGCCTACACTCACTTTCACCGAAGGTGACACTGCAGAAATATGGGTGCATAATGAATTGAAAGAGGTAACCTCTGTGCATTGGCACGGCTTGTTTTTGCCTAACAAAATGGATGGTGTCCCTTTTCTAACACAAATGCCCATTAAACCAGGGGCAACCTATTTATATAAATTTCCCATTGTTCAGCATGGTACGCATTGGTACCATAGCCATAGCGGACTTCAGGAGCAAATTGGCATGTACGGCGCATTTATCATGAATAAAAGAAACGAGTGGGATATACCAACTATACCGGTAGTATTAAGTGAATGGATAGATATGAAACCCGAAGAAGTACATCGCAGCCTGCACGCTGCCACCGATTGGTTCGCGGTACAAAAAGGCAGTACCCAAAGTTATTCTGAAGCAATCAAAAAAGGCCGTTTCAAAACCAAAGTAGTCAACGAATGGAAGAGGATGAATGCGATGGATTTAACAGATGTATACTATGACAATTTTCTAATCAATGGCAAAAACCAAAATGAGCAGCCACAATTTAAAGCAGGGGATAAAGTAAGGTTGCGAATAGCTAACGGAGGTGCATCAGATTATTTTTGGCTCAGCTATTCCGGTGGAAAAATAACCGTTGTAGCAACGGATGGCAACGATGTCGAACCGGTAGAAGTTGACAGGTTGATTATAGCTGTTTCGGAAACATACGATGTTGTAGTAACCATACCTGAAAACAAGAGTTATGAATTTTTAGTGACGCCTGAAGACCGTACAAAATATGCTTCCATGTGGTTAGGTAGTGGAGAAAAAGTGCCTGCAGTAAAATTGGAGAGACCCAAATATTTTGCAGGTATGCAGATGATGAACGACATGATGGATATGCAAGGCAATATGATTGAGATGAAAGGAATGAAAATGAAAAACCAGATAATGGATATGAACACGGTTGTGTATCCTGAAATAACTGGTCCTGAAAATCCGAATGATGCTATGAACGGTGGTGGTATGGATATGGCTCCCTCTCAAAAGGAGAGGGCGGGGGGTGAGGCTGGCAAAGAAATGCCAATGGACCACAGCAGTCACAACATGGCAGGCATGAACATGGATAACAGCAGCCCGGATATCGTCTCACTTAATTACGAGATGTTGCGGGCACCCGAAAAAACCACCTTACCTAAAGGGCCGTGGAAAGAATTAAAGTTTGACCTCACAGGTAATATGAACCGGTATGTATGGAGCATTGATAACAAAGTAGTTTCGGAAAGCGATAAGATCCTTATTAAAAAAGGAGAAAACGTAAGGATAATCATGTTCAACAATAGTATGATGCGCCATCCCATGCACCTGCACGGGCACGACTTCCGACTGTTGAACGGGCAAGGTGAAAATGCCATCATGAAAAACATCATTGACATCATGCCAATGGAAAGAGACACTATAGAATTTAACGCAAACGAACGGGGCGGCGACTGGTTTTTTCATTGCCATATTTTATACCACATGATGAGCGGAATGGGTAGAGTCTTCAGTTATGATAATCCATTGGTTGATAAAACCGACATTACCAATCCCAAAGTAGCCAAGCGTGGATTGAACTCTGATGATAGAAGATTTCATCCGATGGGCAGTGTGGGGCTGGAAAGCAACGGCAGTGATGGTGAATTTATGCTGGCGAATACCCGTTACCGCCTTTCAACGGAATGGCGACTTGGTTTAAAAAACCATCATGGCAATGAGAGCGAAACTTATTTTGGACGGTTTTTGGGAAGGATGCAGTGGTGGTTCCCCTTTATTGGATTTGATTATCATTATAATAGGGTAAGAAACGAAGAAGATGAAAAAAACATGTTTGGGCAATTAAGTAATCAGGCAAACAGGAAAGCTTTGGTAGCCGGTATTCAATACACACTTCCCATGTTAGTTACCGCTGAAGCAAGAATAGACAGCAAAAGCAAATTTCGTTTTCAATTAATGCGGGAGGATATTCCACTTTCACCAAGATTAAGGTTGAACCTCATGGGCAATTCTGATAAAGAGTATATGGCCGGATTTAGATACATCGTAACCAAATACTTCGGTGTATCAACCCACTACGATAGTGATATGGGATTTGGGGCGGGTATTACAATAACGTACTAACAATTTTTATTAATAAAAAACAAACCAATCATGAACAAGTTAAAAATGATTTTAGTAATGGCTATTGCCATCTTCAGTTTCAGTGCCGCAGATGCACAAACAACAAAAAAGAAAAGCAAAACGAAAAAGGAAACTGCCGCAACTCATTACCAATGCCCGATGAAGTGTGAAGGCGAAAAAACTTATCACAAAAATGGCAAGTGTCCTGTATGTAACATGCAATTGAAAGCTGTTAAAGCATCGGCTGAAACTGCAGCCTACCAGTGCCCAATGAAGTGCGAAGCGGATAAGACATATGCATCAGCAGGCAAATGCCCTGTTTGTAAAATGAACCTGACAAAAATGGATGCAAAGAAAACGCCTGACAATCATGAAGGGCATAATCATAAATAACACAAACACAACCTTACAGGTATAAAACCCTGTGAGGTTAACAAACTAGTTAAAAAATATAATGAAGACAACTCCGGTGATATCGCACGTGAGATTTAAAAGATTAATTTTTGCTCTTGCAATTATATGCAGCACTGCAACTATAGCAAATGCACAGCAGGAAAAAAAGGTTGAAGAAATCGTTTATAATCCAAATGCTAAAGGCGACACTTCCAAACGCAGCATTAAATCCGCAGCAGTAGGAAAAATAGGTGAGGCAAATGTAACGATCAACTATTACTCTCCCGGTGTACGCAAAAGAGTTATATGGGGCGGGCTTGTACCTTACGATGAAGTTTGGGTTACAGGTGCTCACAATGCCACCAATATAGAAGTTGATAAAGAATTTGTTGTTGGCGGTAAATCTATTCCTGCTGGCAAATATGCCCTCTTTACTATTCCCGGGAAATCGCAATGGACAATCATTATCAACAAAAAATGGGACCAGCATCTTGCCAAAGACTATGATGAAAAAGATGATGTAGTTAGAATAAAAGTGAAATCATTGAGGCACGCTAAATCAACCGAGCGGTTACAATATTATATTAAAAATGGAACGGGTAATAAAGGCACAATTGCGGTTGCGTGGGAAAAGTTGAAGATTGAATTTCCGCTCGCAATCAAAAATTAAAGGTGCGTTATGCAACAACTGGTACATTACTTTTTACACTTTGTGTTTCCGGGCGTTGTTGCATATTTATTTTATAAGAGTAATTGGAAGAAAGTGTATGTTATTATGCTGTTGACTATGTTAATTGACATAGATCATTTACTTGCTAACCCTGTATTTGATCCTTGTCGGTGCAGTATAGGTTTTCATCCGCTGCACAGTTATGTGGCTATTGGCATATACTTTTTTCTTTTGGTGCCTTTAAAAACCCGTGTTGTAGCAATTGGGTTGTTAATACATATAGGTACTGACGCTATTGATTGTTTATTCAGCAGTCAAAATTGTAATTAAACATTTTTTATGGCAAGTAAAAAAGCGCACCTGTTTATTCGCCGTTCACATAGCTATCTCGGTGTTGTTTTAGGTATCCAATTTTTGTTCTGGACAGTTAGCGGTCTTTATTTCAGTTGGTCGGACATTGATGAAATTCATGGAGACTTTCAGCATAAACAACCACCACTTCTTTCAACGTCGTTCAACCTTATTTCGCCTTCCGCAGTAATTGAAAAACTACCTGGAAAAGTTGATTCCATCAAACAAATACAGGTAGTCAGTATTCTTCAAAAACCATTTTACAGCATAAGTTATTATTCGTCTAAAAACCTGCATACCATATTAGCAGATGCGGTAAGGGGTTCCATCAGACCTGAGATACAAAAAGAAGAAGCAATTGAGATAGCTGCGGAAAGCTTTAATGGAGAGCCTTCAGTAAAACAGGTACTATATATTACGTCAGTGGGCAAGCATAGTGAATACCGCGAAAAGCCGTTGCCTGCCTGGAAGATAGCTTTTAATCATCCAACAAATACAAATGTGTACGTAGCCAGTGCAACAGGCAAAGTGGAAACTTTTCGAATGAAAAATGGAGAACGTTTGACCTGTTGTGGATGTTTCATATAATGGATTATGAAGGAAGAGATAATATTAATAACTGGGTGTTAAGAGCTTTCTCAATTTTTGGACTGGTAACAGTATTAAGCGGTTTCATATTATTTTTTGTAAGCTCAAAATGGTTTAGAAGAAAAAGGATTACTGCGGACAGGCAATAATCTATAGTTCAACCATCTATGGTACTG
>MWYU01000453.1 GCA_002050375.1 Chitinophagales bacterium 62-2 | reverse complement strand
GCTCATTTTCATACAGCAAAGGCAACCTTTCTCGCTCCGAATTATTTGTGCCAACTAAATTTTAGTTTTTGATTAATTAGTTAGAAAAAGACTCAAGCTGTTAGCATTATAAGTTGCTTATAATGAACAATTAATTAGAATGATTAACGGAAAGAAGGAGGAGCAGGTGTCTTGAATTTAGGTACTGGTACCTTATGTTTATAGGGATAAATATAAGTAGTATTTCCTTTTTCGAAGCGCATTATTGAATTTAAAGAAAGATCACCACTATTTTCTTTTTTAACGGAGAGTAATTGAGAACCACTGTATTGAAAACCAGCTCTTAAAGAAAAAGGAGAAGCAGATCTATAAAAATTACGATTAAAGTTTTTTAAAGAATAAATATTCTTTACTTTATCGTTAGTAGTTCCTGTGAAAGACCCCATAGCAACATGCGCAGCATTTAAAACAAAAAATGCTAACAGCAGTTTAATTACTTTTAAGGAATACGTCTTTTTCATTTATGGATCAAAATTAAGTATTATTTAAATATTTAACAATTTTTATTCTATTACAAGGACTATTTTTTTAAAAAAAAGTTTAGAAAAGAATTTGTTTTATTTACGTGTAGGCTTAACTTTCCAAAACACAAATACGAAATGAGCGAGAATTCTTATAGAGAAGACAGGGAAGAAATGAAAGAACTTCTAAGACAGTACGAAAATTTGAAGTCTGGTAAGCAACATAGTTTTCTTGAAGAAGAGTCTTTTGAACGTATTGTAGATCACTACGATGAAAAAGACGAATTACACAAGGCTATGGAAGCTGCAGAATTGGGAATTGAGCAATTTCCTTTCTCTTCCGTTTTGATGATAAAAAAGGCCGATTTGCTGTTAGCTAACCGAAAATATTGGGAGGCATTGGATATATTGGAGAAAGCAGAATTATACGACAGCAACGATATAAATCTTTACATATTAAAAACAGATGCTTACCTCGCTTTAGATCAGCAAGCTAAAGCAGTAGAGCTCTTAGAGGCGGCCCTTCAGCAATTTGAGGGCGAGGAAAGGATTGAATTATTATTTGAACTTGCTGATGTTTACGATGATTACGAGGAGTTTGACAAAGTATTTGATTGCTTAAAGCTGATATTGGAAGAGGATCAGAACAATGAGGAAGCGTTATATAAAATTTGTTTCTGGACTGATTTTACGGGTCGTAACGAAGAAAGTATTCGTTTGCACATGCAAATTATCGACGAATACCCGTATAACGAGCTGGCCTGGTTTAATCTTGGTGCAGCTTACCAAGGTTTAAAATTATATGAGAAAGCGATAGATGCTTACTTATATGCTGTAACTATTGATGAAAAGTTCGACTATGCTTATCGAAATATGGGAGATGCCTACCTTCGCATCAGAAAGTTTAAGGAAGCAATCGAGGTATTAGAGAAAGTATTAGAGTTGAGCCGCCCTGAAGAAGTAATATATGAAGCGATAGGCCACTGTTATCACAAAATCGGGAACTTTGCACAAGCGAGGTTCAATTACCGTAAAGCCTCTCACTTAAACCCCGACGATAGCAAGCTTTATTACAAACTTGCCCTTACTTATATTAATGAAGAGCAATGGGAAAGTGCGGTAAAACAATTGGAAAACGCTCTGCGAATTCAAAAGATGCTGCCGCAATACAACCTGGCAATGGGCGAATGTAAAATGCAGCTTCACCAGTTTAAAGAGGCAATTCAATCTTTTGGAAATGTTGTTCGCTCTCGCCCAAAGAGTGTTGCAGGTTGGGAGGCATTAATACGTTGCCTCTACAAAGCGGGGTTTTATGAAGAGGCAATGGAACAAAGCATTGCAGCATTAAAAATTACTGAGGGAAAAGTTCTATTTATATACTATCTAAGCGCCTCGCTTTTCGCATTAAAGAAAACAAAAGAAGCGATCCTGCAACTGGAAAAAGCTTTAGAAAGCTCTCCGCGCCAACTGAAAAAATTCATCGACTTAAATCCTGCAATTTTGCAAAGTCAGCAAGTAGTTGATACTGTTGCCCGATATAAGAAGATGAAAAAGAACTAAAGACTAAAGGCTTTAGAACCATTAATTGCAATATTAGTTCTTATCATTTGCAGGCTAAAACTCAGGTTGTCATTTAAAATGCATTACCTACTTTTGCGGCTCTTAAAAATTTTAGCAATATGGCGACAACTGCAGACATAAGCCGCGGCATGATCTTAAAATTAGATGGCAGCTTATATACCGTAATAGAATTTGGTCAAAATAAAACTGCCCGTGCAGCAGCTAAATTCTGGGCAAAATTAAAAGGATTAGATAATAGCCGTTCTATTGAACATACCTGGAATAGTGGTGATACTGTTTACCCTGTTCGCGTAGAAAAGAAGCCTTACCAGTTTTTATACAAAGATGAAAGCGGCTTCAACTTTATGGACAATGAAACGTTCGAACAAATTTCGTTGGCGGAAGGAATGATTGACGCCCCGCAATTTTTAAAAGATGGACAGGAGGTTTCTGTTTTAATTAATACCGAAACTGATCTGCCAATGAGTGTTGAGCTTCCTGATAAAATAGTTATGCTTGTTACTTACAGCGAGCCTGGTATGAAAGGAGATACTGCAACACGAACTTTAAAACCTGCAACGGTTGAAAGTGGAGCTACGGTAAATGTTCCTTTATTTGTAAATGAAGGAGAATTAATACGTATTAATACAAAAACAGGAGAATACGTTGAAAGAGTTAAAGAATAAGAAATTATTTGTAACAGAAAGAGGCCGTCTCAAAGCAAGAGATGGCCTCTTTTTATTCGTATCCGTAATGGAGACGATAAGTCGTTAAAGTAGCGAACCATCGGCATTAAGTATTGAGTCAACCTCTTATTGTTATGAAAAAGAATTATAATATAGTGGCACAACTTTTTTGATGTAGTGTTTATGAAAAAAGGATTTTTATACAATAATAGTTTAACGATTGTCTTTCTTGCCTTATTTATTGTTACAATAGCCTCCCAAGCCATTACTGGGTGGAAAGAGTACAACAACGAATTGAAGGAAGATAAATATGCTCCGGTGGAATTTTCAAAATATCTTACAACAGGTCATTTTATCGAAGCTACTTTCGAAAACTGGGAAAGCGAGTTTTTGCAAATGGCTTTATTTGTGTTGCTTACCATTGGCTTGAGGCAAAAAGGTTCTTCAGAGTCGAAGAAGTTAGATGAAGAGGAAGAAGTTGATAAGGAACCTGAACCTGATAAAGAAGATTCTCCCTGGCCTATTCACAAGGGAGGATTAGTCTTATCTCTCTACAAACATTCTTTATCAATAGTTCTTCTTTTATTATTTGTATTTTCATTTATTATGCATATTTATGGAAGCTGGCTTCACAATAATGAAGAACAACTACGAAAGGGTCTGCCTTCAGGACCTATTGCAGAATATTTACAAGGGTCAAAACTTTGGTTTGAGTCATTTCAGAACTGGCAAAGTGAATTTCTTTCGATTGTAGCGATAGTTGTACTCAGCATTTACTTCCGTGAAAAAGGATCTCCCCAATCTAAACCGGTAGATGCACCTTATGCAGAAACGGGAGAATAGGAAGTTGAAGTACGCAATAAGAGGTACGAGGTAAGAAGTACGAAATAGGAGATACGAAATTAGAAATAAGAGGCACCGAATACGAAGTACTGAGTATGAAATAAGAAGTACGAAGTAAGGAATACAAGATAAGTACGAACTTAAAAACCGTCTTAGTAAAAACGAGAAACTCCTGTCTCCCTACTTATCTGTCACAACTCACTATTAATTTTACACCTTTCAAAGGTTTTTTATTAAAAATGGCTATTTTGCCCCTCATTCTCCATCTGCATTCACAACCCGCAACAATAAAACTGATTGTATGGACTTTAAACAAATTCAGGAATTAATCAAGATAATCAACAAGAGTAACATCGGCGAACTTACTATTGAAGAAAAGGATTTTAAAATTACTATCCGCCAGAAGGAAGAAGCATCACCGGTTTATACAACCTCAACTCCATCACCGGCCTACCTAAATGCACCTTTTGTTTCTCAACCCTCTGCACCCTCAGTTAACACTCAATCAGTTAATCACGAAACTGCTCCTTCAACAAAGCCTGCCGATAATTATGTAACAATAAAAAGCCCGATGATCGGCACTTTCTATAGAAGTTCTACGCCTGACAAACCACCTTTTGTAAGTGTGGGAGATGAAGTTACACAAGGCAAAACAGTTTGTATTATTGAAGCAATGAAGCTTTTTAATGAAATTGAGAGTGAAGTATCTGGCACGATTGTAAAAGTTTTAGCAGATGATGCAAGCCCTGTAGAATACGATCAACCTTTGTTTTTAGTTGAACCAGCCTAACAATTTGAAAATTGAAAATGAAGTAATTTGAAAATGAAATTTTACATTTTTAAAGCTTCAAAATCAGTCTACTTTTTCTTTTATACATTTTCAAATCTCTTAATTTTCAAATTACAAAGATGTTTAAAAAGATATTAATTGCAAATCGAGGCGAAATTGCCCTTCGGGTAATTCGTACTTGTCGGGAAATGGGCATTAAAACAATTGCTGTTTATTCAACAGCCGATAAAGATAGCCTTCATGTTAAATTTGCAAATGAGGCAGTTTGTATTGGAAAACCACAAAGTGCAGATTCCTATTTAAATATCCCTCATATTATGGCAGCGGCCGAGATCACCAATGCCGACGCCATTCATCCTGGTTATGGTTTTCTTGCCGAAAATGCTAAATTCTCACAAATTTGCATGGATCACGGAATAAAATTTATAGGTCCCACTCCCGACATGATAAATAAAATGGGAGACAAGATTACGGCTAAGGATACCATGATTAAAGCTGGTGTTCCGGTCATACCTGGAGGCAAAGGGTTACTTGGAAGCGTAAAAGAGGCGAAAACTCTGGCAAAAGAAGTGGGTTACCCGGTAATATTAAAAGCAACTGCCGGGGGTGGCGGTAAAGGAATGCGGGTTGTATGGGAAGAAAGTGAAATGGAAAAAGCTTATACCACTGCCAGAACAGAAGCAGGTGCCTCTTTTAAGAACGACGGAGTTTACATGGAAAAATTTGTTGAAGAGCCTCGGCATATTGAATTTCAAATCGCAGGAGATCGTTATGGTACTGTTGCTCACCTTAGTGAAAGAGATTGCTCTATTCAACGCCGCCACCAAAAGCTGGTTGAAGAAAGCCCTTCACCTTTTATGACTCCTGAATTAAGAGAAAAAATGGGGGAAGCTGCTATCAAAGCAGCAAGTGCAATTAACTACGAGAGTGTGGGTACCATTGAGTTTCTGGTAGATAAGTATTCCAATTTTTACTTCATGGAGATGAATACACGGATACAAGTAGAGCACTGTGTTACAGAAGAAGTAATAAATTTTGATCTTATAAAGGAACAGATAAAAATTGCAATGGGCGAACCTATAAGCGGAAGAAATTATGACCCCCAAATGCACGCTATCGAATGCCGGATAAATGCCGAAGACCCTTATAATGATTTTCGACCAAGCGCAGGCAAAATAACTGTTTTACACCAACCAGGCGGGCACGGAGTAAGAATTGACAGTCATGCCTATGCTGGTTATGTTATTCCTCCCTATTACGACAGCATGATTGGTAAATTGATTGCTGTTGCGCAAACCCGCGAAGAGGCAATTAATACAATGTACCGGGCACTAAGTGAATATATAATTGAAGGAGTTAAAACGACAATACCGTTTCATCTGCAGTTAATGCAGAATGAAAATTTTCGTAAAGGAAATTTTACCACTAAATTTTTGGAAAGTTTTAAAATGGTTTAAGCAACTGGATATGAATATCAATAAAAAAGAGAGACCTTGTTGTAAAGTCTCTCTTTTTAAACTCCTTTATGTTAAAAATTAATTATTCCCCTGACCCTGTGGACGATTTCCTCCACCACCCGCGCCTTTTTGTTTAGCATTAAATTCCTGAACTTTTGCAGAAGCCTCTTTACCTATAGCCGCTTCGATCCTTTTGGCTCTTTCATCATTCATCGCTTTCATTTTTGTTTGCTTATCTGTATCACTCATACTTTGGTCCATTCTTATTTCGCTTTGTTTTGGCTGATAAGCCTGGTTGATGGCCATAACAGAGTCTATTTGTACATCAGTTAATTTAACTTCATCCTTTAGTCGTTGTTTCATTTGAGCCATACGCTTGGCCGCCTTTCCGCCACCCTGGCCTTGTTGAGCTGTAACAAAAGTTAGAGCGCCGAACAAAAAGCAAATCGATAAGATAATCTTCTTCATTTTTTTAATTTTAAATGTTTATTGAAATTACAGAAAAGCATTTTTTTTACTATTATTAATCGGTATAAATGGTATTTCTTAAGGTTAATCAAGGCAACTTCTATACCCTGCATAATACACAATAAAAACTTATGCAAGAGTTTGTGAGACCGTGTTTGGGTTACATAGTTTAACAGCTGCAGTTTATTATCAAGCCTTCGCCTTAAAGTGTTGTTACAAAATTTATCTTAAGAAGAGCATCTCACGGTATTTAGGCAAAGTCCATTCATCATCCGGAATTAATAGTTCGAGCTTATCAACATTATAACGGATTACATCAAAGTATTTGTCTTTCACCTCGGTATTGTAAGCAATTGCTTTTTCGCGTATATCTTCCATATTATTACAAACTTTACGGGCTTCAACCATTTGATCTACGTTTTCTCTTATAATGGAAATATGCTCAGATAGCCTTTGAAGCATTTGTATTTGAGTGCCGTAATTTTTTTCTTCTATACCTATAGCTTTCAACCCGGTTATATTAATTATTAAAGTATTTTGATATTTTATAGCAGCAGGCAAAATATGGTTTATGGAAAGATCACCCATTAATCGTGCTTCTATCTGTACTTTTTTAATATATTTTTCAAGTTCTATTTCGTGGCGTGCTTCTAATTCACTCTCGCTGTAAACGCCGTTATTCCGGTATAGGGCTTTTGCTTTCTCAGTTATCATTGCATCTAATGCAAGAGGCGTAGTTTTTACATTAGGCAGACCGCGTTTTTCAGCTTCCTGTGCCCATTCTTCGCTGTAGCCATCGCCTTCAAATAAAACGTTTTTGCTGTCAACAATATATTTTTGAACTACATGCATAAGCGCTACTTCCCTTTTCTCCCCTTTTTCAATAAGGCCATCTACTTCTCTTTTGAAGTTTTTAAGCGTTTCGGCCATTATGGTATTTAAGGCAGTCATTGGATTTCCGCAGTTTGCAGAAGAACCTACTGCACGAAATTCGAATTTATTGCCGGTAAATGCGAAAGGAGAAGTTCTGTTACGATCTGTATTATCAAGCAGGAGTTCAGGAATACTGCGATGAAGGTCTAATTTTAAAATTGCTTCGTCCTGCTCATCAAATTTAGATCCCACGCGTCCTTCAATTTCACCTAATACTTTAGACAAATATTGCCCAATAAAAACAGAAATGATAGCTGGTGGAGCCTCGTTAGCACCTAATCTAAAATCATTACCGGCACCTCCTATACTTGCTCTTAGTAAATCGGCATAATCGTGCACTGCTTTAATCGTATTTACAAAAAAGGTAAGGAACATTAAGTTAGTCTTTGGCGTCTTACCAGGACTTAACAGGTTAACACCGGTATCGGTTGCCATGCTCCAATTATTGTGCTTACCACTTCCGTTTATGCCGGCAAATGGTTTTTCGTGCAGCAGTACTTTCAACCTATGACGCTTTGCCACACGAGACATAATATCCATTAATAAGGTGTTATGATCAACGGCTATATTAACTTCTTCAAAAATGGGCGCACACTCAAATTGAGAAGGTGCCACCTCATTATGCCGGGTACGTAAAGGAATGCCGAGTTTATAACCTTCAGCTTCAAAATCTCTCATAAAGGCATATACTCTTTCGGGAATAGAGCCGAAATAATGATCTTCTAATTGCTGACCTTTTGCAGGAGAAGCGCCAAATACAGTCCGGTCGCTAAGTACAAGGT
>MWYU01000668.1 GCA_002050375.1 Chitinophagales bacterium 62-2 | reverse complement strand
TTGGAATACTGTTGGGTGCATTAGCAGGATACTACCGTGGATGGGTAGATGATTTAGTGATGTGGTTCATCAATGTAATATGGAGCATCCCTACATTATTATTAGTGTTTGCCTTAACCCTTTTACTTGGCAAAGGCTTTTGGCAGGTTTTTATAGCGGTAGGTTTAACCATGTGGGTAAATGTGGCACGATTGGTAAGGGGCCAGGTAATGGCTGTAAGAGAACTGGAATATATTGAAGCTGCAAGAGCATTGGGTTATTCGGATGTAAGAACAATTTTCAAACACATCCTGCCAAATATATTAGGGCCTGTAATGGTAATTGCGGCAAGCAACTTTGCATCTGCCATTGTTATTGAGGCGGGTTTGAGTTTTCTCGGCGTCGGTGTTCAGCCGCCGCAGCCAAGTTGGGGATTAATGATTAAAGAGAATTACAACTTTATTATTACCCACAATCCCATGCTTGCCTTAGCTCCCGGAATTGCAATAATGATTTTAGTATTAGCCTTTAACTTATTAGGTAACGGCCTACGAGATGCATTAAATGTAAGAGGGAAACTGTAAGGGTGTATAAAGAGATTGCTTGAAACTAAACAATGAACAGAGATCGCTCACACCTTGACCGTATTTTAAGACTGGTTCAAAGATTAGTAACTACAACATTCCTGTTGAAGCTTTCTTCCAGCGATATAAAAGTTTCTGTTCTTTCTATCCCTTTTATCTTTTGCAGTTCGTCATGTAACACATGACGGAGCTTCGAAATGTCTTTGCAAATAATTTCAGCAAACATGCTGTAGTTTCCTGTTGTGTAATTAAGACGTACTATTTCCGGAATTTTGGAAAGATCTTTTACAACCGCATCGTACAAAGAACTTTTTTCAAGATAGATACCAATAAAAGCTATAACATCATAACCTAAAGCTTTTAAATCTACATTCAGACGTGTACCTTTCACAATCCCAATTTCCTGTAATTTCTTAATACGAACGTGAATGGTACCGCCTGAAACAAATAGTTTTTTACCGAGGTCAGCATACGAAATCTCCGCTGTTTCCATCATCTCGTAAATTATTTGATAGTCCAGTTTGTCAAGATTTAATTTACCGGCCATTTTTTATTTCTAATTAAATTAATTCTACTATTCTATACAAATATTTGGATAAGTTCTATATTTTCAAAATTTTTCTTGAAGAATTTTTAAGAAAAGGAGCTTTTGTATTAATATTGCATTGTTAAGCTCCTTGAAACATTGTGGGGTGATGAAATTTTTGGCAGACATGCCCTCTTGTCTCGGGGGTGAGGATTACGGGATAAACTATACGTAGAGCCGACTGTTCCTTGCGTTCGGCCGACCAGGGTTGACCACTAAACTTTGCGTTTTAGCTAACTGCCTCGTGGAGGTTCGAGCCCTCCCCCTACAGCTTGAAAGTAGGCGAATGTATTGATACACGTTTAGGTTTCGTTGATTGTTTTTATTAAAAAAAGTTCTTTCTATACTGTGGAGTGATGAAATTTTGGCAGACATGCCCTCTTGTCTCGGGGGTGAGGATTACGGGATAAACAAAGTGTAATGCCTTTCGCAAGAAAGACTGGGGTTGACCACCACAACATTGTGCTTTAGCTAACTGCCTCGTGAAGGTTCGAGCCCTTCTTCCACAGCTACTGCAATAGTTCTTCCTCCTTTCGCTTAGGGAGAGGCTGTTGAGGTTATCTCTTTTCTCATGAGCTTTAATTTTTAAAGCTAACGGTAGGTATTTTTATACCTGCCTCTTCTTTTGTCTTAAGAGAAAGAAGCTTACAATTAATCAATAAAACTCCTCCCTAATAAGGTATTGTCGCTTACCCAAGCCTTTCATAAGTTAGATAAATAAAACTGAAGAATAAATACTGCTGCTCCCGCAAAATATCCTGCTAAAGCTAATAAGCTTATATTTTTCACGTACCATAAGAAGCTGATCTTTTCAAGCCCCATTGCAGCTACACCCGCAGCAGACCCAATAATTAAAGCACTTCCTCCTGTGCCTGTGGAGTAGGCAAGAAATTCCCAGAAGTAGTGGTCGGTGGGATATTGAGTAAGGCTATACATACCCTGAGATGCAGCAACCAAGGGAACATTGTCTATGATAGCAGAAAGCAGACCCAATGAAATAACTATTAGGTTATCGCTGGCAAGATGTACGTTCATCCAATTGGCAACATTAGATAAAATGCCTGTAACCTGTAAAGCAGCAATGCTGATTAAAATGCCCAAAAAAAATAGGATACTCGGAGTATCAATTTTTTGAAGGGCATATCCTACCGATAAAACATGTCTATCTTGATCGTTCTTTTTTCCATGTATTATTTCGGTAATGATCCAAAGAATGCCGAGACCAATTAATATACCCATATAAGGTGGCAAATGAGTAACTGTTTTAAAAACAGGAACTAAAATAAGAACAAAAACTCCGGAAAAAAATACAACATATTGATGCTTCCGGGACAATAAGGTTTCATTTGAATTGCCTTCCGCTTCGGGCCGTTCAACCTTACCTTTAAGCTTAAATGAAAGAATAACTAATGGAACCGCCAGGCACACCAGGCTTGGCAGTATAAGTTGTACCATAATATTGACAGCAGTTATCTGGTTGCCAATCCAAAGCATAGTGGTTGAAACATCGCCTATGGGCGACCATGCTCCGCCAGCATTTGCAGCTATTACAATCACCCCTGCAAAAAGTAATCTCTCCTCCCGTTCTTTTACAATTTTTCTTAATAAAGAGATCATTACAATGGTTGTTGTTAAATTATCAAGTATCGGCGAAAGAAAAAAAGTTATCAGCGATATAATCCATAAGAGTTTTCGATTGTCTGTTTGCGTTATCCTTCTTGTTATTATTTCAAATCCGCAATGGGCATCAATTAATTCAACAATTGCCATTGCACCCATAAGAAAGAAAAGTATACCAGATAGTTCTCCTAAATGTTCTGTTAGTTGTTCTGATACTAAATGTTTATCAGACGAAAACGAAACGTAGATCGTCCAGCAAACAACGCCTGTAATTAAAGCTGTAGCGGCTTTATTTATCTTAATAAAATGTTCTGCGGCAATAGCCATATATCCCATTACAAAAGCTCCTGTTAACAGTGCAATCATTCGTGTTGATTTTTAAAAACTCCTGAATTATTTTTAGGTAAATGTAATACTACAACATTGCATATAAAGAATTATGTGCTTTTAAAACAGACGTAATAAGCACAGCATTTCTTAGATGAATAATTGAAAGCATTAATTAATAATAACACACTGTTAGTTGAATCATCTTTAGTTAATAAACAGTATGTGTTGGTAGTAAGCTAAGATTATGTGGCAAAAACATCAAAAATTTTTGCTCTACTTTTGCCCTCGATGTCCCAAAAAAAACTACAGCGATTTGCCGAGATTAAGACTTTCCCCAATGTTTTAGAATATCCTGAAAATATAAAAGGAGAATGGAACCGCTTTTTCAACAACCCCAATCCTATTACATTAGAGCTTGCATGCGGTAAAGGCGAATACGCTGTTGGTTTAGGCAGGCTTCATCCAAATAAAAATTTTATTGGCCTTGATATTAAGGGTAACCGTATGTGGGTAGGTGCAAAAAAAGCACTTGACCGGGGATTGAATAACGTAGCATTTCTTCGTACGCAAATCCAGAAGATAACGGATTACTTCGCACCAGGTGAAGTAGCTGAAATCTGGATAACATTTCCAGATCCGCAGTTACGGATAAGCAAAGCAAATAAACGATTAACACATCCCCGCTTTCTGCGCCTCTATCAATGCATTATGACAGAAACTGGTACGGTGAATTTGAAAACGGATAGTCCTGATTTACATCGGTTCACTAAAACAGTTATTCAATTGTTTAACCTCGATTTACTTGAGGACCTTGATGATGTTTATGGCCTACAGGAAGTTCCTGAAGACCTTGCCATTAAAACTCATTATGAAAGTTTAGATATTGCTAACAGTAATTGTATACATTATTTAAAGTTCACGTTAAGAAATCCCTTACCGGCAGAAGGGGATGAACAATTAAAACTTATGTTGCGTGAATAAGAAACTGGTTGAAGGCGAGGACTTTTATTATAATGAAGCAGGGCTTATAGTTATGAAGGAAAGTTACCACATAGAAAGAGGATTTTGTTGTGGAAACGGATGCAGGCATTGTCCCTTTAAGTACGAAAATGTGCCTGAACCTCAACGAACTGAACTCCTATATAGTAAGGAAAACAGGAAGCCGGAATGACTACATCTCCGGCTTCCTGTCTATAAATTCAACATATTCTTACTCATCAGATATTCTGCAATCTGAATTGCATTTGTGGCTGCGCCTTTCCGAAGATTGTCGCTTACAATCCACATGTTCAGTGTCTTAGGTTGTGTTTCATCTCTGCGTAATCTTCCTACAAACACATCATCTTTCTCATGGGCCCATAAAGGCATGGGATAAATTTGTTGTGACGGATCATCCTGAACTTGTATGCCCGGCGATTCTTCAAGCAGTTGCTTTACTTCATCAAGCTCAAATTCATTTTCAAATTCGACGTTCACGCTTTCGCTATGTCCTCCCATCACAGGTATTCGAACAGTGGTAGACGTTACTCTTATATTATCATCCCGCATGATCTTCTTTGTTTCGTTAACCATTTTCATTTCTTCTTTTGTATAACCATTATCTAAGAACACATCAATCTGCGGAATAACGTTTAAGTCAATTGGATATTTATAAGCCATTTCAGTTTCCTCATTCTTACGTTCATTCATCAACTGGGTAACTGCCTTTACACCCGTACCTGTTACACTTTGATAGGTGCTAACCACCAGGCGGTTTACTTTATATTTTTTATGCAAAGGGTTTAACGCGACTACCATTTGTATAGTTGAACAATTGGGGTTAGCAATAATCTTATCATTCGCAGTGAGTGCATCAGCATTCACTTCCGGAACAACCAGTTTTTTTTCAGGATCCATTCTCCAGGCACTTGAATTATCTATTACTGTAATTCCTGCTTCGGCAAACTTTGGCGCCCATTCAAGCGAGGTGCTTCCCCCGGCAGAAAATAATGCTACAGAAGGTTTGGCAGCGATAGCATCCTGCATGCTTACTACTTTATATTTTTTACCTTTAAAGTCAATTTCTTTTCCCACCGATCTTTCGCTGGCAACCGGTATTAACTCTGTAACCGGAAAATTTCTTTCCGCTAAAACCTGTAACATTTTGGTTCCTACAAGACCTGTGGCACCAACGACAGCAACTTTCATTTGTTTGTTTTTTTGTTATGATTAAGGCATAAAAAAAGCCTTCCATTTCGGGAAGGCCTTATATTTTTACACATGTACAAACGTCGGCAACTTCCCTTACGAGAGCTGTTTTTTAATACGCTTGATATGCTTTTGTACGTTTTTCACCGGCCGCGAATTTATACACAAAGTATGAAAAGGAGAAAAAATATTTAAATTAAAATGTAGAGTCAGGTTCTTTAAAGATTTATCATGGTCTGATTTTTTTAAACTGAAGGTTGTTTTGCTCAAAACAAAGTATGCGATTGAATAGAAATTGAATATTAAGTAAAAGGCTTGTATTTTTAGACTACGCCAAGCTACTGTAATGTATAAGTTATTACCGATCTTTCTTTTTACCATTTTCTCTTTCCTGTATTCAACTTCGCAGGCACAAATACCGGAGAGATACGATGTTGTTATAGATGAAATATTTGCCGACCCCACACCGGTTGTTGCATTACCAAACGCGGAATTCATCGAATTGAAGAATATAAGCGGAAAGCCGCAGAACTTGCAAGGCTGGAGAATAACTACATCTTCATCTTCAAGCGGCGCTTTTAGTTCGTATGTTTTGCCCGCCGATAGTTTTTTAATCATAACAGGTACAGGCTCTGTTTCACAATTTGCTCCTTATGGAAGGGTGCTTGGTGTTACTTCGTTTCCCGCACTTATAAACGGAGGAACAACTTTATCATTAATATCGAAGGAGGGGATAACCATTCATTCTGTTGCTTATGATGTAGCATGGTATAATAATGCAGTAAAAAGCGATGGCGGATGGACACTGGAAATGGTTGACACACATACCCCCTGCAATGGTGCGGAAAACTGGAAAGCAAGCGTTGACCCTAAGGGCGGAACACCCGGAACAAAAAATTCAGTTGATGCTGCAAACCCTGATAAAACGGCGCCTGCATTATTAAGAGCCGCAGCTTTAGACAGTCTGCATGTTGTTATCACTTTTAACGAAACCGTCGATAGTGTGAAAGGCGCTGCAGCAGCAAACTATACCATCAGCGATGGAATTGGTTCGCCTGTTTCTGCCATTACTATTTCGCCTTCGTTCTCAAAAGTGCAGCTCACTTTAGGTAAGCCTTTGTCGCGCGAAAAGGTGTACACTGTAACAGTAAACAATGTGTCAGATTGCAGCGGCAATGTTGTGCAAGCTGTAAAAACAGCAAGGCTTGGATTAGCTAGCTCTATCGATAGTTTCGGGATAGTGATAAATGAAATTCTTTTCAATCCACATCCTACTGCAGTTGATTATGTTGAGATTTATAACAGAAGCACAAAAGTGTATGACCTCAAAGATCTGTTTATAGCAAACCGTTCTTCCTCAACTAATGCAATTGGAAGTATTCGCCAGATAGTAACAGAAAACGTTCTTTTGTTCCCCGGCGATTATTTTGTAATCAGCGAAAATGGAGCTATTGTTAAGCAAAATTATACTGCCCAAAACCCCGGCAACTTTATTGATGTAACCATGCCTTCCTTTCCTGATGATAAAGGTGTAGTTGTGCTGCTAAATGCACAGGGACAAATTGCAGATGAATTGCGATACGATCAAAAATGGCACTCGCCTTTGATAGATAACAAGGAAGGAATTTCGCTTGAAAGGATTGATTATAATAAGCCAACACAGGACAAGAATAACTGGCACTCGGCAGCTTCCACTGTTGGTTTTGGAACGCCTTCTTACCAGAATTCTCAATTTAGGGCTGATGTTGTTTTACAAGGCGAAGTTACGGTAAGCCCAAAAGTATTTTCTCCTGACAATGATGGCTTTGATGATTTTGCCATCCTTAATTTACAACTAAGCGAACCAAACTACGTTGCCACCATTACCATTTTTGACGCCGCCGGAAGACCGGTAAAAAATCTTGCAAAAAATGCAACACTTGGTACAACAGGAAGTTTTCGCTGGGACGGGTTGGATGATAAGTTGCGTAAAGTTCCCGTGGGTGCTTATGTAGTTTATACAGAAGTATTTAATTTAAACGGTAAGAAGAGGGCGTTTAAGAACACGGTGGTTATAGCGGCGAGGTTTTAAAGTTTAGCTTGTTCTGTTATACACTGTTCTAACTTTAGTATGAAAGCTAAGATCATTAAGACTTATTACTCTCATACTACAGCCCTTTTTTTATCTTTCTAACCCGGATAATTTTTGCTTATCACGCTTCCAAAACCTGCTCTTCAGTTGCATGTGATAACACCCTTGCAACGACTTAACTTTGAAGGCTTCAATCACTTTAAAACGCATTGCCATCACAAACTTTAGTTTCACGTAAAACTTTAGAAAAATTCACTAATATTTACCTTAAATATTTTATTGCATGTATAACCTGATGAAAACACTTTTACAGGCAGCATTCTTTTTTCTGCCACTCCTGGGCTTTAGTCAAACCAATAAAAAACCAAACATAATAATCATACTTGCTGATGATCTTGGTTGGGGTGATGTTGGTTTTCATGGCAGTGCAATTAAAACTCCTAATATTGATCAGTTAGCCAAAGAAGGCGTTATTTTAAACCGGTATTATGTGGCTCCTATTTGTTCACCAACCCGTGCCGGTTTATTAACTGGTCGTTACCCAAATCGTCATGGCATACGTGAAACCACTATACCACCATGGAGCGATTTTGGACTGGATACATCCGAGGTTCTGCTACCGCAAATGTTAGCCGAGGCAGGATATAAAAATCGTGCAATTATAGGTAAATGGCACCTCGGTCATAATACACTGCAGTAC
>MWYU01000592.1 GCA_002050375.1 Chitinophagales bacterium 62-2 | reverse complement strand
TTGCTACTATATTCCACCCTATCTGCTGTTAGTAATTGAACAGAGGCATTTAGGCAATATTGCAATACCTGTTTTTCCTATGAAAATCAAAAAGGCGATGGGCTTTACAAGTCCAGCCACCATCAATAATAAGGCTTTGGCCGGTTATGTGTTTTGCTTTATCGGATACAAGAAATAAAGCTGCTTCAGCTATATCTGAGGAATAAGCAGGACGTCCCATTGGTGTAATCTGAGACCAGGTGCTATGGTACTTTGCATCTTCCAGTGTTCGTTCGGATAACAAAAAGCCCCAACCTGTATTTTCGGGGCTTTTTAATTGCAAAGCTTTTCGTCCTCGATTAGCGGTTCGTGCTTTTACTCAACAGGTGTTGGAGCACCTTGAAACTTTTTATATTTTCCAAGTATCTGTCCTATGAAATAAGTGATTGGAATAATTACGTTTCTAACGAAATTTGGTAATTCCAATAATCCATACTCACTTTTATATTTCATTATTAAATATGCCCCATCGAATGGATTTGGGTTAGGTGTTTTTTGCCCATTTGTTGCAGCATATAAAGTTGATAAATAAAATATAGCATTATTAGCAGGCTTTACCCAACTGCTAACCACAAGTTCATCATCCCCTGCGTTCCAAAACTTATGAGGCTGATTACACAAAAATGTAGTGCTTTGACCTGGCGTGAGTTTGGCGGTCTCATTACCCGGAGTTTGGTATGCCATTATACCTTGCACCACATGAAAATGTTCATCTTGTTTATAATGAACGTGCATGACCGGTCCACAATTTGGTTTAACGTGTCCTTCGATCTGAAGTCGATCCCCATCCGGTTCATGAATAATCTCTTTGAAGATAATAACTTCTCCATGTCCGTTATCAATAGTAAGTGGTAGTGTTGTTTTCATTCTATTTTTCTTTTAAATTATTTTCTAATGTCGTCATAGCATGACCGCTAACACTTTAGTGGTCCATTATTAAAATTCCTGTAGTTTAACCATCTTTCCAGATCGTGCGCCTTCATATATTGCCAAAACAATTGCAACCGATTTTCGGCCTTCAACTCCATCAATTAATGGCTTGTTTCCGGTTTCAATTGAAAGCATCAAGTCTTCTATCTGGCTTTGATGCCCGGCATAACTGATATCAGCAGGATTGGAAACACCTCCATGTGTAATATTACCTCCAGGCGTTTTTTTTAATATGATTGCATCCTCGCTGGTTTCTTTTTCAAATTGCCATTTTATTAAATTATTTTCTTCCAGGATGGCTGTTCCTGTTGTACCCATGATTTCTATACGCTTAAGAGCACCCGGAAAAACAGCAGTGGAGCATTCTATCGTTCCTAATGCTCCATTTGCGAATCTCAACGTAGATACTATGGTGTCTTCAACTTCAATTCCTTTGTGACGAATATTAGCAGCAACAGATTGAACGGATTCCACAGGGCCCATAAACCATTGTAATAAATCAACAGAATGAATGCCCTGGTTCATTAGTGCACCACCACCATCTAATTCCCTGGTACCTCTCCATGCGGCAGAGTTATAATATTCGGCGCTTCTGTTCCACTTTACATATGCATCGCCTAAAACCAAATTGCCAAACCTTTTTTCGTCTAAGGCTTGTTTCAATTGTTTACTCGCTTCATAAAAACGGGAGGGGAAAACAACAGCTATTTTTACTCCTGCTTTATAAGCTGCTTCAATTATTTTATCGCATTTTTCAAGAGTTATTTCCAAAGGTTTTTCAATAAGGCAATGTTTACCAGCTTCAATACTTTTAATTGCCGGATCAAGATGTATACCGGAGGGAGTGCAAATACAAACTATATCTATTTCCGGAACATTTACCAATTCATCCAAAGTATTATAAGCGGTGCAATTATTCCTTAATGCAAATGCATCTGATTTGTATTTATTAATACTATATACTCCCACCAACTTTGCATTCTCTATAAACTTTATTGCCATCGCATGAATGTCTGAAATTGTTCCTGCTCCTATTATGCCAAACCTAAACTGCTTTTTCAAAGTCAAGTATTAATGTGATTAAAAATTATTTCTCAAATACAATCCTGTTATTTTTTATTACACTCTCAACCTGTATCTCTTTTCCTTTAAATCGAAATATTACCCTGTCATTTTTATTATTGAAAGTATCATCATTTTTAGCTAACATTTGTGCTACATTTTCAGATGCCATTTGCCATGCTTCAGAAAGTGTTGAAAGATTATTATTTATAAGATATTCAACATTTTCTAACAATGATTTGGCTGCTCCGGCAAGTAAACCAGGAGAACCTTTAACGGATATTCTTTTTTCTTTATCCAGTATAACTATACCACCAATATGATTTTGATATTCTCCCGGAGGCATTCCCGCAAAACAAGTGGCGTCGCTTACTATTATTGTAGCATTTGCCTTATTTTTCATCACCACCTTAATAAATGTATCAGGAATATGTATCCCGTCTGTAATGATACAAGCGTAAAGTTCTTCAGCAGCCAATTGGTCCCAGATTATATTAGGATGACGAGGCAGCAACAAAGGCACTCCATTCCCTAAATGAGTTGATAAAGAGGCACCAGCTTTTACAGCGAGATCAATTTGTTTTGTGGTTGCCATTGAGTGGCCAATAGAAACAAGAATTTTATTTTCTCTGCATTTTTCTATGAATGAACATGCACCTTCCCATTCTGGTGCTATCGTAATCAGTTTTATTTTTCCACCCGCCGCTTCCTGAAATGTATTAAAGAGATGCCAGTCAGGCGCTTTAGTATATTTTTCATCATGGGCTCCTTTAGCTCCGGCAACAGGCGAAATAAAAGGCCCTTCTAAATGAATACCCCAAATACAATCGTTTACAATAGGATTAGATAGACATGTGCGATAAATAGTTTGAACGATCTTACGAATGTTTGCATCTGAATTAGTAATTACAGCCGGTAAAAAAGTAGTGATCCCTTTACTTAATAAATAATGAGTTGCCCTGACAATCTCCTGTTCTGTTAAAGCAGGATTATTAAAATCAATTCCATTTATACCATTTATCTGCAGGTCTATTAAACCGTTACCAATAAGTGGAATGTTCTTTTCGATGCTTGCTACTTCAATTATATTGGTTACGCTGCCATTTTGAAAAATTATTTCTTCTGTTGTTCCTATAGTGCAATTAATACAGGTAACAATTTTATCTTCTTTATCAATTCGTGTTTCCATAAGCAGTTTGGTCTATGTTTTCTTTTTAAGAGCTGCAATCAAATTTTGTACTTTATCAGGTACCGTTTTCGTTATAAGCCCAACTCCGATAAACACAATTGCAGACACAATTGTAGGCAAACCAACCTCAAGAGCAAGGCTATTTAAATGCAAGTCTTTTGCGAGAATAAAGGTTATTAAACCGGCAACAATCGAAGCAATAGCTGCTTTGGGACCACATGATTTAAACACCGGAAGCAGGCCCAAAATTAAAGGCATAGCAGTAGGGCCTAAAAGGGCTGCAAACCAGTTAACAATAAGTCCCAATACTCCACCGAAACGTTCGTAATTGAGTGCAATACCTATCGTTGCAAGCGTAAAGATGAAAGTTGTGATACGGGCTGTCCGCAAGGAATGCTTATCATTTCGAAATTTAGGGGAAACCACGGGAAGTATATCGCGGGTAATAACTGCTGCGATCGTATTTACATCTGAGGATGTCATGCCCATCGTTGCTGCAAATAAAGATGCTATAACCAGCCCAATCATTCCCTGTGGTAAAATTTTTACCATTAGCCAACCATAAGATTCACCCGGCTTTTCTAAACCTGGTAAAATAATGGGAGCGGCCCACATTGGGAAAAACAATATTAAAGGCCACACTAAATATAATATGCCTGAAAGCCGGGCAGCTTTTGATGCTTCTTTTTCATTAGGTGATGAGATATACCTTGTTGCCAAACTCCAACTTCCTCCATTGTAACTTAGAAAATAAATAAAAAACATAACGCCTACAAAACCTGCTGTATAAGGATCATTAAACAAATTACCATGGCCGGGCGGAAGCTGGCTCCAAATCCCATTAATAGATTCTAATCCGCCGAGCCTGTTAACCACCAGTACGAACATAACAAGACCACCAAGTACCTGAACAATAAATTGAATAAGGTCGGTTATAATAACACCCCATAAGCCGCCAAAAGTGACGTAGATTATTGTAACAACTCCCGAAATAAGGATACCCGTTGTCATTGAAATGCCCGCAACTACATGCAGTAAAATACCTATGGCTGCCCACTTCGCCCCCACATCAAATACCTTCAGTAATACACCCGCCCAGGCTACGATTTGTTGGGTCAGTACATTATATCTTACACTTAGGTATTCGAGCGGGGATTGTATCTGCAATTCTCTTCGTAAACGAACCCAATAGACAGGAAATATTTTTGCGGTAGCGATTATGACAACAGCAACAGGAAAGGCCCACCACATGTACATAGTAAATCCATGAGTATAGGCAACCGCTGCATATGCTACAAATACTGCTCCGCTGTGACCCGATACATGATGAGATATGCCTGCTAACCACCACGGTAATTTTCCTCCTGCAACAAAATAGTCTTCTGAGTTCTTACTTCTGAAATAAGAAATCACCCCTATGATAACCATACTCAAAAAGAAAAGAATAATAACAATTAAATCAAGTGTATTGAATTTCATTTAACTGTTTTGATAGCTTATAATTTCAGGTTGCATAACAAATAGCGCCCGGAAAAATAGAAGAAAGGCTTTACTCATGTAATTGAAATTTATAACTCTTGATTTGACGTGGTTTTAATTGCCTCGCTTTTACCTCATCCCCGGCCCTTCTCCTGAGGAGAAGGGTGCCCCTGTGCTTCATCTTTACATAAATTTCATTTTTCTAATTTTTAAAGGTTTTGCGTTTATATATAAGGTTCTGAAATTTATATAAGGGCTGTAGCTGCAAGTGTATTCGGTGAAAGAAGACACGCTGAAGATTTATCAAGGAAGTATATACAATTTTGATGTGTCTGAAGAATGCTTGCCGGGTAAAGATTACTAACAGGCTGTTCTAAACTATTTTTTACAGCCATTGCTTTCCTGTTATCAGGCACTGAACAAACAATGTGCTTTGATTTTAATATTTGTTTTATTGACATACTAATTGCCTGCTTAGGAACATCTTCGAAAGTTTTAAACCAGCCTTCTCCTAATTGTTGTTTGCGGCAAGGTTCATCTAATTCCACTATTATATAAGGTTGTTCTGTTTCAAAATCTGCGGGCGGATCGTTAAAGGCCAGGTGCCCGTTTTCTCCAATTCCAACAAGTGCAACATCTATCGGATGTTCAGTTATTATTTTTCCTAAACGATTACATTCTGCACCGGCGTCATCTTCACCACTTATTAAATGCGCCGCTTTTAAAGAAGGAACTTTTTGAATGAAACGTTCCTTCAAATACTTTCTGAAACTGGCAGGATGAGTTACAGGTAAACCAATATATTCATCGAGGTGAAACATGACAATTTTACTCCAGTCGATACCATGTTCTGAAATAAGTTGATTTAATGTTTCAAACTGGCTTGTGCCGGTAGCTAAGATTATATTTGCAGTTCCGTTATTTGCAATCGCCTGCCTGATTAATGTTGCAGCGGCAGATCCTGCTGCTTTGCCTAATTCCTTTGGGCCATCAGTTACAATTATTTCCATCTTATAAGTTTAATTCTCTAATATATTTCAGAAAGTTTCAGCCGGGCTCATAGCTTTTTTATACTATAACCTTGTATTTCTTCGGCAGCCTTGCACCATTAGAAGTCACCACCTACGCTTTTAGCCACCGGTCAAACCAGTTAAAGGCTTCTTCCTGCATCGGCATATCAAACTTGTGCGGACCGGGATAATAAGAGCACTTAAGACGTTCTTCGGCGCCTGCTTTTTTATATACTTCGCTTAATATTTTTTCTGCCCGTTTCATTTCAGACATGGTGTAAAGTGTATCATCAATATCGTTTAAAACAAGTGTTGGCAGAGGGGCACGTAATCCGAGTATCTCTGGAAAATCCAATTCATCAGGCAATAGAGGAACGTACACCATCCATGTATGAGTATACGACTTATTAAGTACAAAGTCTTTCCAGGTAGTCATGAACCCTACGTCAACTGCGCACTTAATTCCTGGGTCAAGTCCTGCCATCATTACTGTGCGCAATCCTCCGCCTGAAAGTCCTGCGCATCCAATCCTGTTTGCATCAACATCTTGTCTTGCAGATAAAATATCAAGTGCTTTTCTATCTTCGGCAAAAAATACTCCGGGCCACGTTGTTCCTGCAGAAAATAACGACTTAGCCATTACATGTTCATGCTCTCCTGCCCACTTGTTGTAAACTTTTATATTTTCAACATTTTCGGGATCTTCATCGTTTCGCCCATTTCTCATTTGTGTTGGAACATCCTGGAACATTACTCTTCTGCTTGCAAACGTGAAGGCATCAGAAACCAAAACAACATAACCGCGTTTCGCCAATTCATTTGCCCATGCAAGGCCGCTATAATACACCTGCTGGTGTTCTTTCATCAAGGGATGCTGATTAGCAGAAGTGCGTGTAATTTTACGAGACCCAAAGTATTTATTTCCTCCATGATCGTGAAAAGCAAGGACACCAGGTAATTTGCCTTTAGCATTTAATGGTTTCAGCAGGATGGCTTCTGTTGGTCTCCCATAGGGTAACTGCCATGTAAGCTCTTCTATATGCAAACCATCATAAGAATGTTGTTTATTTATCTTCACTGCCGGCATGCCGCCAATATCAGGTATTCCCAATCGTTCTGTAAGACGTTGTTTCGCAACTTTCTTCCAGGACTCGAGATTTTTCCATTCATTCCTTCTAAAAGAAAAAGCAGGTAATTTATTTTCATTTAGCGAATTGGCCCATGCACCATATAGTCCAATGATGCTGATGTCCTTCTCATTCAATTCGTTGTTTTCCACAGTGGCAGTATTTAAAATTTTTCCCTTTAATTTCTTATGATCATCCCGATCTGCAGCAAATCCTTTCAGCATACCTCCACCTGCTGCACCTAAGCCGGTAAGGCCCGCAAGTTTTAAAAATTTACGACGATTATTGGACATGTTGTATGGTTGTTGTCTTATAATAATTTTTGGATAGAGCCTTTGTAAATAACTCCATCTTTAATGATTGTCTTATGTACCAGAAAGTTTTTTTGCGGGTGTAAGTGGAGCAGATTTCGTCTTCATAATTATTTGTTTTTAAATCTATTATTTACCCACATTTGATAAACTCTTATTATGAAAATTCTAACACTGCTATTAACCTTCTTTATTGTTTGGCATTCTACAGCACACACAAAAACTTATGACATTGCTATAATTAATGCAAAAGTGTTTGATACAATAACAGGGAAAGTTCGTAATAATAAGACTATCCTAATTTCTGCAGGCACAATTGTTAATGTAATAGATACTCAAAACAAGTTTGTTGCAAAAATGATAATAGACGCAAAAGGAAAGTTAATAACTCCTGGTTTTATTGATACACATATTCACCCTACTGATGTTTTTGGAGACTACGACAAAGCACCACAGCATTTGGAAGAAAATTCATCTGTTTTTTTTAGGAAAAAACTTTCTGATATCTATTTGCCTTATGGAGTGACAACTGCCATGATAATGGGACAACCTGCATCATGGCTAAAGCCTATCCTGAGTTGGTCTTCTCATCCCTTACCCAACTATACAGACATTTATACAGTGGGCGGAGCTTTGATTTCAAAAGAAGACCGGAAGTCTTATATAAGTCATATTACTGTTGAATCACCTTTATATGCTAAGCGAAAAGTGTTAGAATATCATAAAATAGGAATACGACATATAAAACTGTATTGGCGTTTGCGTCGACCTGAATTAGAAGCAGCCTTTAAAACTGCTGATAGTTTGGGAATGAAAACTTATGGACACATAGACCAAAATATCATGTCAATGGATACAACTTTTAAAATTGGATTAAGAAACTATGAGCACGTATGCACAATAGCTAATAGCATGATGTATTCAACGAAAGATTGGTTTGATGTTCAAGGCAAAATGAGTGATAGCTATAGAGGGAAAACATTAAGTTATCAGA
>MWYU01000450.1 GCA_002050375.1 Chitinophagales bacterium 62-2 | reverse complement strand
TTTATGGATGTATGTGCGTCTAAAGGTATCAACCAAATTAATTCCCCTCGGGTTAAGGGTGAATTAACAGAAATAAGAAAAGATGAACTTTTGTAGAGAGTCATCTCCAGCAACTGTGATTAAAAATGTTTAATAATTCGAAGATTAAACAGGATGTAAGTTTTGAAATATTTTAATGCTTTTTTTGGAAGCATTTCGGTAATAGTGGATTAGTGCTTTTTCTTCTGCCTCACATAAAGAAATTTGAAATTTCCCTAACACTTGTCCTATTTCTTTTTGAACTAAAATAAAAAAACACCAGCGAAAGAAATTTTGTTTCTTATTACTGATGTTGAACTCTTAAAAGGCTCTACCAATTCTTTACATTAATTCTTTCTCATTGAAAGAGCAGTGCGAAAACTTTTTTGGCATTTCCATAAATCCGCAATGCTGAAGGGCTTATGTTTTTGATCCGTTGTACTTAGTAAATCTGTTGATAAAGTTTCCTTAACTTCTTTTACAAGATTCTTTAGACTTTCCCTTTCTATTGTAATAATAGAGGGCTTAACATCACTGTTCATAATATTTAATTTTAAACTGTTATTGCAAGGCTGTGCAAGAAAGCAGATCGTTAGAGAGAATTAAAGTGGAAGTAGTGTGATCAGAACTTATTCCCTTATTTCGCTCTGCAAATTTACATTCCGATACTTACATGAAATAATTATAAGCTTAATTTTAGGATTTTGTTTAGAAAACACATAAAAACAGTTAAACAAAAAACTTTCAATTGCTACCCTTTATGAAACGACCTCTTAGGAAGTTTCCTCTATAAACTCTGATGAATTATAGCACGGGCTGTAGTAATTACAGCTTCCTCATTTGAACCTGGTTTTCTTTCATAAACCTTACTATTTACATAACCAATTTGCCTTTCGTTTTCTATTAAGCAATTATCAAAACAGTCAGGAATGACTATAAACAAAACCTGAAGGAACTTGGTGGAAAAGGGGAATATTTGATGTTTTGATGTTTTTAACCTCAAATATTATTTCTCAAAGTGCCTCTTTTTTCGTATTATATTAGAGGGGGTTCTGTCGCACCTGCTTGATCAATTAGCCTAAGCACTAACTTTATAAGATGTTCAAAGGTCATTGCTTCCCTAAAGAGGTTATTCTACAGGCAGTATATTTTAAATTAAGATTTAGCCTTAGTTATCGAGATGTGGAAGAGTTATTATCTATCAGGGGAGTAGAAGTAGATCATGCTACGGTACAAAGATGGGTATATAAGTTTACTCCCTTAATTGAAGTAGAGTTTAGGAGAAGAAAGAAATTAGTACTTAAGAGCTGGAGGATGGATGAAACCTATATTAAGGTAAAAGGTGAGTGGATGTTTTTGTATAGAGCTGTTGATAAGGAAGGAAGTACGGTAGATTTTGTCTTAACAAAAAGGCGAAATAAGCTTGCCGCACATAAGTTTCTGCTTAAAGCAATTGGTAATAATGGCTGTCCGAAAGTGATTAATATAGATAAGAGTGGAGCGAACAAGGAGGCGATCAGAACTTACAATAAAAGGTGCTTAAAGAAAATCAGGATCAGGCAATGTAAGTATTTAAATAATAGGGTAGAAGGAGACCATAGATTTATAAAGTGGCGAACACAATGTATGTTAGGATTTAAGAATTTTAACCCAGATTGCAGCAAAACAGCTTTCAATTGTTAAATTTTAAAGTTTGTCAAAAATAAATTCATATTTCTATACTGGCTTATTCGTACCCCCTACGAGTGTAATTTTTTTATGGCATCCATAAGGCGGTTATTCAATTTGTAGTACACAAGGGGTGTTCGTATTTAGTCAAGCTTTTCCACCTTTGTTGCTTGTATTTCAAAAGCACCATACGAAAGCTTCCTGACACGGGCAGGCTAAGTGGTTACTACCGCCTGGTAGAAAGTTATCGCAACGGCGATAACAGAATATGTCACCGCACTATTGTCAATGTGGGTTTTATGGAGGATGCCACGCCCGAACAGCTCAATAAAATACAGAAGCAGTTAACCGAAAAATACGAACGCAGACAACCTCTGTTTGTACAGGAAGAACAAGACCCGATTGTAAAAAAATATGTAGAAGACTTGTGGCAGCGCATTATAGCTTCCAAAAAATTAGACCTTCAATCGATAGAAAAGCTGTCCAGAATGGTAAATGCCGATACCCTGCAACACAGTAATGTAAGGGAGATAGGGGCAGAAAATATTTGCTACACTACCTGGCAAAAATTGCAGCTTACCGAGTTGCTGTTAGCTAATGGTTTTACCGATGACGAAGCAAAATTAGCTGCCACACAAGTCATAGCCAGGGCTGTATATCCGGCATCAGAATTAAAAACTACCAGTTGGATAAAAGAAAATTCTGCTGTGTGTGAACTCACCGGCTATGATATGGACACGCTCACTAAAGACAAGCTCTATGAAAGTGCGTTGCATTTATATGAAATAAAAGATAGGTTGGAAAAACATTTATCCAACCGCACCAATGAACTCTTTGATTTAGAAGACAAGATTATTTTGTATGACCTTACCAACACTTATTTTGAAGGCGAAAAACGCAACAGTAAACTGGCAAAATTTGGCAGGAGCAAAGAAAAACGAAGCGATGCAAAACTGGTGGTACTGGCATTGGTAGTAAACACCGAAGGATTTATAAAATACTCTTCTGTACTCCAAGGCAATATTGCAGATTGCCAAACACTATCAGCGATGATAGAAAAACTCTCAGCACATACCTGCGGCCATAAAGCTGTGATAGTGCTGGATGCAGGCATAGCCACCGATGAAAATCTAGAACTGATAACCCAAAAAGGATACAAATATCTTTGCGTTAGCCGCACAAAATTAAAAGACTATCAGCTAATACCAGACAGACTCACAGTATTGATGGACACCAAATCAAAACAAACTATCCGCCTGAAATCTGTTACTACTACAAAAAGCACCGACTATTACCTGGAGGTGAAGAGCCAAACAAAAGCCTTGAAGGAGACAGGCATGAAGAACCAGTTTGAACAACGCTTTGAAGCAGAATTACAAAAGATACATACTGCTATACACTGCAAAGGGGGCATCAAAAAACTCGACAAAGTTCATCAGCGCATTGGCAGAGCCAAAGAAAAATATCCATCGGTACAGCAGTATTACAACATAGAAGTAAGCGAAGACAAAGTCACCGGGCTGGCAACCAATATTAGCTGGCAAAAAGATGAAACAAAGCATGAGGATAAAACTAATAACCTCGGTATTTATTTTTTGCGCACCAATCTTAATGTGCAGGACGAAGCAGTGGTATGGAATATATACAACACCATCAGAGAAATAGAAAACACTTTTAGAACGCTAAAAACCGACCTTGACCTACGCCCCATTTATCACAAAAGCGACAAAGCGACCATGGCGCATTTGCATTTAGGATTAGTGGCTTACTGGCTGGTCAATACGGTTAGGTATCAATTAAAAAATCACGGTATCAATAGTGTCTGGTCAGAAATAGTACGCGTTGGAAATACCCAAAAAGTAGTTACTACACAAGGCACCAATACCTACAATAAAACAGTCCTCACCAGGCGATGCTCCCAACCTAATGAAAAACTAACAAACATCTGCAACATCTTAAAACTAAAGCACCAACCCTTCACCAAAAGAAAATCCGTAGTACACAAATTGGAACACAAAAAAAATGAAACCCAGCAACAACCCCTATTACAGTCTGGTTAGCTGCAATCTGGGTTAAGGGCTCTTTCCACTTTTACCCGAACTATGTTTATTACAAGAGGAAGACCTTCAGCAGAAGATGTTGAATTGTTTTTAAAAGCAGGATATTCAGAGCGGCAAATTTTGGAAATCATTCTTGCATTAGCGGTAAAAACCATGAGTAACTACAGTAATCATTTATTTGATCCGGAAATAGATCCTATTTTCAAATCCAGGAAATGGACGAAATAAACGCTAACTACTTTTATTCAAATAAGGTACGCTGTTCCTCAATGTACCTTTTGTTAATCTATAAATCATGCATATAATCAAACAAGTCACTTTCTTTTTCCTGGTAATGACATTAGGATTTTCAATTAATGGTAAAGCGCAGACGAATGATAGTTTACTAAATCAGCTATCAACAAAATGGAAGAATGCAAAGATTTATGCATTAAAAGTAGCAGAGCTAATGCCTGAAGAACAATACAATTTTAAACCGGTGCCAGATGTAATGACTTTTGGTGAACAACTTTTACACATTGCGCAAAATATGAACTGGCTTTCTTCTGCTTACTTATTAGGAAGTAAGCAAAATAGTAAAAGTGATGCGAAGGTTTTAAGCAAACAGTCTATTATAAATACTTTCAGTACTGCCTATGATTCGGCATTGGCTGTTCATTACCGGCTCACGCCAAAACAATTAGACGAAGTAGTTCCTTTTTTTGCAGGACCAAAATCGAGGCGACAAATTCTAATTCTTATGCATGACCATCAAACACATCATATTGGGCAGTTGATCGTGTATTTACGGTTGAAGGGCATTAAACCTCCGGAGTATGTTGGGTGGTAGATGAAAGACTTTTTTCATAATACGATTCTTTAAATAGAAAATTTAAAACTATGTCAAACGAAGCAAATGCTATTATAAGCCAGCATGAAAGCAATGGTAACTATGTAATGGTTGATGGTTTAAGAACTTTTTATCTTGATGCAGGTACGGGACCTGTAGTATTTTGTATTCATGGAGTGCCTACCTCCTCATTTCTTTATCGAAAAGTAGTACAGCAACTACAGTTACGAGGGTTAAGAGCCATAGCTATTGATTTGCCTGGATTAGGTTTGTCTGACAGACCCGAAAGTTTTGACTATACATTCAGCAACTTCGGACGCTTTTGCAGTTTATTTTTAGATGAATTGAAAATAGATGGAGCTCATTTGCTTATTCACGACATAGGCACACCGGTTGGTTTATCTATGGCAGCACAAGGAAGTAATCGCATTAAATCCATTACAGTTTTAAACTCCATGTTAGATGTAGAACATTTTGTTAAGCCTTTACTAATGCGTCCTTTTGAAAAGCCTGTTTTAGGTGAAGCTGAATTAGCAATGCTTACTCCCCTTACGTTTCCTTTAATGATGAAAGGTGCAGGTGTAGTTAATAGCGATGTTATTACTCATGAGGAAACAGCAGCTTATATACATCTGTTAAAAAGAGAAGATGATGGCAAAGCATTTTTAAAAATCATGCGCAGTTTTGAGCAAACAAAAGATTTTACAGAAAGATGTTACAGAGCATGGAAAAATCCGGCATATCCTGTCCAATTGGTATGGGGTGACAAAGATCCATTTCTAACTTATGAAGAGCATGGTAAACCATTTGAAGAAGCACGGCCTGGCATACCCGTTACAAAAGTAGAAGCAAAACATTTTTTACAGGAAGAACAGTATGAAGTTATTGCAGCAAAAGTGAAAGAGCTGATAGTATCTTAGTTATTAAAAATGGCTGCTTTTGATGGCGGCCATTTTTAATAGAAGAAAATTTTAAAAAGCTATGGAAAATTAATATTAGGCTTATAACCCTTTCGTTGATTCAGGGATAAGCTGTAAGAGCAATAGCAATGATTTGAATTATAAGAGTAATAGAATCCATTACTTTAATTCTTTATTAAAAAAGGTGAAGTATATATTACTAGCTAAAAAGCTTCTTTTAAGCTTTTTGAAAAAGCAAAATATCCTTAGCTACGACCGCAGAAAGATAGTGGTTAAAGAAATTAAAAAACTATAATCACTGCTCTTTAATAATTCGATTGTTGAAAATTGTGTTATTCTATTTTTGATTGCACCAGTTCTTTTAACTGTTGTAATGTTTTGCATTGGTTAATTTCTTCGACACTTACTAATATTTGAACAGTTGTTCCATTACTAATTAATATAACAGGTAGAGGTAGGCTTTCCGGCAGATAGCTGCGTTTGAAATCATCTTTGTGCAGTTCTGTTTTCTTGTAGGGCAGACTTTCTAAAAATTCTTTCCATTCAGGTTTCATACTAAAAGTACCGAACGTTAGGTAGCAAAGGTTACAAGGGTACGACTTTGCAAACATCTCTTTATGTACAAAATCAACAATACCAGGATAAATGCCACCGTAAGCATTATATACCAATATCATTTCTTTAGCAGATGAAACAGGAAAAGAACTTTGCTGCTGAACTTTCTGTTTGTTCTCAACATCAGGTTTAAGATAACGTATGCCATCAATTATTGCAGCTATTAATAGAATAGCTGCAACACTTATCCAAACTATTTTCTTTGCGCTCATGATAAAACCTATAGTTTGATGATTGCATTTGCAAACTCAACCAAATCTTTACATACAAACTGTGGCTTTGATGCTAATGGATATAGTGATTGCCCTTTACGTTCTATAAAAGCAGCTTGTAAACCCGCTTGCATTGCGCCAGCTATGTCCCATCCATGCGCTGCTACCATTATTATTTCACTTGTACTTACACCCAGTGCTCGTGCAGCATACTGATAGCTTTCAGTAGCCGGTTTATATTTTTGTACGGCATCTATACTTAAAGTTGCTTCAAAGTAAGTGGTTAAGCCTGCATGCTGCAATTGAGCAGTAAGTGTTGGCATAGGCGAGTTGGTAAGCGTAGCCAGGCGAAAGCCTGCTTCTTTTAAAAGCTTTAAACCTTTCTCCACATCAGCATAAGCAGAAAGCTTTTTCATTAAAGCCAATGCTTCTTTTTTCTCATCTTCCTCTATTTCTTTTTGTAAGGCTTTTGCAGTCATATCCAAAGTAGCATCAGCAATGGCTGAAAAATCATGATACTGACCGGTACAGTTATCTACTAAAGAATATTGCAACAGCATGCCAAACCAAATGCGAAAGCCCCGTTTACTATTGAACATATCATTCACCTTTTTCTTTAACGGCGACATATCCATAAGCGTTTCATTTACATCAAAGAGAATAACTGAAGGTTTCTTATTTTCTTCTATCATAAAAATTTTAATTGTTCAAAAAATATTATTTAGTAGCTGTTAAAATATCCTTAGCAACTCTCATTTTGAAGCTGAAGATGCCATTTTTACTTTAGATGAAGTGATTGCGACGCAAGGATGATGCTATAAAAAACTCATGCCGGTATCTTAAAAATATATATTTAAACGGCTTTTTATAAAGTTGCTTAAGTTTTTGACTTAATTTTTTTAAAGGTTGAATATACTCCATACAGTACCATTACCGCAATAAAAATATACACCCACACCGGAATGTTTTTGCCAACAATAATCAGGTATACATAAGCGGAAATAAAACATAAGCCTGTAAGCAAAACAGGAATGACAAATGGCTTTTTATTTCGGATGTTTCTAACGCTCCAGGCAAGACAAAGGAAGAAGAGAGGAATAGCTCCGATGTAAATGCCGCCAAAGATGTAAGGGTTGACGCCATATTTTTCACCCAGGCTCAAAAACCAGTCTTTAAAAGTTTCCCACCACTGCATTAGCTAAAGATTTTATAAGCAAAGCGTAAGAGTTTTTTCAATCCCTCTGTCAGGCTCTGCTGTTTATATTGAACAATTGCTTTTTGATTGATACGTGTAGCTACGGGATAAGGATAAATTTTATTGAAAATATCATTAATCGAAAGACTATAAGTATTGGCTAATACCAACTCCTGTATCAGTTCTCCCGCATTAGGTGCTACCATAGTACCGCCTAATATTTTTTCTTTGTGAAGCAAACCGCCCTGACTGATAAATAATACCAATTTACCATATTGATAATTGTCTACCACTGCCCGGTCATCTTCTTCAAAATCCTGCTCCAGCCGTTTGTACCGGATACCTCTTTCTTTTAATTGGTGTTCATTTAAGCCAAAGGTCGCCACTTCCGGGTCGGTAAAGGTGACCCAGGATATATAGTCATTATTCAGCTTTTTATTGAGAGGTGAAAAGAAGTTATTCAGAAGTATACGGGCCTGAAATTCTGCCTCATGAGAAAACTGCAATGAACCTGCTACATCACCACATAAATATACATTTTTATTAGTGGTGCGCAGATAGTCATTCACCTCTATTTTATGATCTTTTACTTGAATGCCTGCATTATGTAATTGCAAAGGTTCTACATCCAGTAGCCTTCCTATCCCCACAAACACAGCATCTAATTGTAAGTGCTTCGTGCTGCCACCTTTTAATTTAATGATTGCTTCATTAGCAGAGGTGAAGCTG
>MWYU01000576.1 GCA_002050375.1 Chitinophagales bacterium 62-2 | reverse complement strand
GCCCCCGGTAGGGTAAATAATTACATCAGGTAATTTCCAGTTTAATTGTTCGGCAATTTCAAATCCGATTGTTTTTTTCCCTTCCAGCCTGTAAGGTTCTTTCATGGTTGATACATCATAGTATCCCTTATCGTGCGCTAACTGTTTTACAAGCTTTCCGCAGCTATCTATTAAACCATCTAATAAAATTAATTCGGCCCCAAACAGTCGGCATTCTTCTTTTAAAGTTTCGGCCGTATGCCTGGGCATTATAACAGTTGCGCCGATATTAGCCCTGGCGCAATAAGCTGCTAAAGCTCCGCCGGCATTGCCTGCCGTAGGTATAATGCAATGCTCAATTCCTAATTCTTTTGCCTTTGAGACCGCCATGCTAATACCTCGTGCTTTAAAAGATCCCGTAGGGTTAGTGCTCTCATCTTTTAGCAAAACAATATTAATATCATGCTTATTGGCTATCTTATTTAATTCGTGAATTTTTGTCCATCCTTCGCTCAGGCTTACAATATTCTCCCTATCAAAAATCGGGAGAAGTTCCGCATAACGCCACATCGATTGAGGTCTTTTTAAAAGCTCTTTTTTGGTTAAATAAATCGGTTGATAAATAGTAAGTAAAGGTTGATTGCAACAGGTTGCGAAAGATTGTTGCTGCTCGATGTCGTACACTTTCTTACAGTTCGGGCACTCTAATAGTTTGGCAGAGGACATGCTGCTGATAGTAATTTCCATACTGCTAAATTACATATAGGGTATAACTGATAGGATGTAATAAAGTTATATGCTATAACTATTGGTTATACATCGTTTTAGCGAATTTTACAAAATTCTTGTTTAATTCACCGGCAGTCTCGCCCTTTCTTTGGATAAAGTAGAATTTTCTCTGGATGCTTATTCCTTCAATATTTATTTCTTTTAACTCACCATTAGTTAATTCTTTTGTGATTGACCTTCGAGGCAAAAAGCCAAGACAATCTGCTTCCAGTAAAAAATTTTTTAGAGCTTCAGTTCCGCCAAGCCTCACTTTTACATTCAGGTCCTGAAGTTTTAGTTTAACTTTTTTAAGGCTTTCAGCAAGTGCCTCTAAGGTACCACTGCCTTTTTCCCGCAGTACTATTGGGATGTTTGGAATCTCTTTTAATGTATAGTTTTTCTTTTTAGCCAGATAGCTTTTAGAACTGCAAATGGCAATTACATCGTCTGTGATAAAGGGAAGGAATTCAACCTTTTTAGTTTTTGGGGGACCTTCAATAATTCCTATGTTTATGTTTTGTTCTACTAAAGCCTGTAGTACAATTTCTGAATTTCGGTTGAATAAACTTATTTCAACCTGCGGGTATTGTTTGTGAAATGCAGAAAGAATTTTAGGTAAAATATATAGTGCTACAGTAGTGCTTGCCCCTAATTTTAAAATGCCTTTTGCCTGTTGCTTATCTTTTATAAAAGATATTTGAAAATCTGTTTGATCCTGTATATTTTTTACTTCTAATAACTTTTCATAAAGCAGTGTGCCTATTGCGGTGAGCTCAATCTTGTAACCCTTTCTTTCAAATAACCTGGCTTTATAGTCGTTTTCGAGAGATTGAATATTTTTACTAATAGCCGGTTGCGATAAAAACAACACTTCGCTTGCTTTTGTAAAACTTGATAAGCGGGCAACTTCTAAAAATACAAGGTGTTTTATTGAAAGCATTGAAGAACTGTTGTGCAGCAATATACCCAAAGGCTTTATTAAAAGTTTTTAAGAGTAATTTTTTTTCAACTGTTGCAACGACTACTGCATAGCAAAATTGCATATGAATAAATCCTGCAGTTGCAATCTGTAACGTCTAATTAACTTTTCAACGAGCGTTACAATTATTTAGTTTTCGTTTTATCCTTTTGCAATTTAATAAAAGTGCAGTTTTTATACTCACCTTTTGTCAGTTATTAGCGAAAACAAATACAGACAAGCAAACCATCCAAGCAAAGATTGATAAGTTGGACAACCTTCAAAACTGTTAAACGCTCACATTACATACACTAACGGGCAACGAACAATTGATTTGGCTTAGTATTGTAATTAAAAATCCTTATGTTTTTGGAGTAATCGTTTATACTTTCCTGGTCAGATTTTTCTTTCTAAAATTTAAGGACCTGCTGTTATCTAAGTAAAGCTGGTCATGATCCTTTAGCCATTCATTCATTCTTGCAATAGCTGCTTGTAGTTGTTCAGTGCTTAGCTGGCTAATAGCCGTTTGTTTTTTACTTAAATGGTTATACCAGCAATCATTGAAAAGCCAATCAAGAATTATTCTATTAAAGCAATGGTTGAAACGTACCGGGGATTTATATTTCGCCGGAAGGTCAGTATTTATTAATCTTTTGTATGTCGCAACCGGGTCTTCCATTAATTTGAATATTAATTTAGAAAATGCTTTACCTGTTGGTATTAATCAAAACCTTTTATTAATTATCATTATTTCAAAGCTTCCACATTCTTAAAAATAAAATCTTCAACAAGCCTCCATGGACCATTCAGGTACTCCCATAACTGTAATCCTATTGCTAATGCCGCGAAAGGGGTAAAGCCTTCTTTTAGTTCATTTAGTAATTCCTGAGCGTTAGGCACAGGCACTTTGTTTTGAACTGTTATATGCGGCCACAACTTTTGCCTGTCCTGCAGGGTGAGAAACTCCAGCCATTTGTTTTGAAGCTTCTTATGTAGTTGCACTAATTCGTTGCTTTCAATTTTATAAGCTACTCCTTTGCCAATTGATACCGGTTTTTCAACGCTTAACTCAAAAGGATTTTGCAGTTTACAAGCATCATTTACAACATCAACAATTGAATCTTCATTGGGTAGTGCATGAAATAAAGTGAGATGAGCATCAATAAAATTTCGGGAAGGTGGAAAATGCTTTTGGCGCAGAGTATTGAAAAAAAGGGAAGCTTCTTTCTCAATAGATAAAGTAAGTATTAAAGGTGGTTTTATCATCAGTCTATCTTATCCCTATAACTACAACGGTAGCGGCAATTTGTTATAACACTTACTCTTCCCATATTTCTCCAATGTATTTCTGTGCTGCAATACCTATCTATTCTCCTGCTTTCAATAAAGAAACGAGTACATAAAAAAGGGGTACGTGAAATAAAATTTAATTTGTTCTTTTAAATAGTAATCGTAATATTGCGATATAAATATGGGATCAACAAAATCATATGAGTTTAGTGTAAAGGAAAACAAACTTGCAAAAATTGCAAAGGCTTTAGCACATCCTGCAAGAATTGCGATATTAAATTTATTGGCAAAGCGACAAGCTTGTGTTTGTGGTGACATCGTTGATGAATTACCTCTTTCTCAAAGCACAGTATCGCAGCATTTAAAAGAGCTGAAAGAGGCAGGGTTGATAACCGGCGAAATAGAAGGAGCAAAAGTTTGCTATTGCATACATGCTAAAGAATGGAAGGCAGCGCAGGAGGTACTAAATCAATTGTTTGAAAATTACAAAGGTGGCAACAGTTGCTGCTAACCTTTTTTTGCCTTTTATAATCGTAATATTTCGATAACTATAAAAATAAAAAACAATGGAAACTCAGGAACATGTAAAAGACCTGGTAAGGCAGAAGTATTCAGAAATTGCTTTACAGGATAAAGAAACCAATCAAACCTCATGTTGTGGTTCTGGTTGTTGCAGTACAGAAGTATATAATATTATGGCCGATGATTATAATGAGTTAGAAGGTTATAATCCTGATGCTGATTTAGGGTTGGGTTGTGGTTTGCCAACACAGTTTGCGAAAATAAAAAAAGGGGATGTAGTTATTGACTTAGGCAGTGGTGCCGGTAATGACGCTTTCGTGGCAAGGCATGAAACCGGGGAAACAGGTAAAGTAATAGGTATAGATTTTACACCGGCTATGCTTGAGAGAGCACGACAGAATGCAGAACTAAGAGGTTTTAATAACGTAGAGTTCAGGCAGGGTGATATAGAAAAAATGCCTGTTACAGCAAATGTTGCAGATGTAATAGTAAGTAATTGTGTATTAAACCTTGTTCCAAACAAGGATGGCGTTTTCAGCGAGATCTTTAGGGTATTAAAGCCTGGCGGTCACTTCAGCATTTCTGATATTGTTTTAGAAGGGGAGTTACCAAAGCAGATAAAAGAAGCTGCCGAAATGTACGCAGGTTGTGTAGCAGGTGCCATTCAAAAGCAGGATTACTTAAAACTTATAAAAAGCAATGGTTTTACCAATGTGACTATTCAAAAAGATAAACAAATTATTGTTCCTGATGATATATTGAGCAATTACTTATCAGCAGAAGAGATTGTGATTTTTAAACAATCAGGCACTGGTATTCGCAGTATAACAGTATATGCTGAAAAACCGGTAGCAGAAAAGGCAGCTTGTTGCGGTCCTGATTGTTGTAACTAATGTTTGTGAATAAATACATAGCAGAACTAATAGGGACTTTTGCACTTGTGTTTTGCGGCACAGGTGCAATTGTCGTTAATCAACAATTTAATGGTGCAGTATCTCATGTAGGTATTGCAATAACCTTTGGATTAATTGTAATGGCTATGATTTATTCTTTGGGTGATATTTCAGGAGCACACATGAACCCTGCAGTTACCATTGCTTTTGCAATAGCAAAAAAATTTCAATTAAAACAAGTTTTGCCATACATCATAAGTCAATTGATAGGGGCATTCTTTGCTAGTGTCACTCTAAAATTTCTATTTCCGACAAATGATACATTGGGAGCAACACTACCGGCAGGTACTGAAATGCAATCCCTTATTTTAGAGTTTATTCTAACTTTCTTCTTAATGCTTGTGATTATCAACGTAGCCACAGGCAGCAAAGAACAGGGAATGTTTGCAGGACTGGCGATCGGTTCTACAGTTCTTTTAATGGCAATGTTTGCAGGTCCCGTTTGTGGAGCAAGTATGAACCCTGCACGATCTATTTCACCGGCAATTGTTTCCGGTCATTTGGAACATCTTTGGATTTACATTTTTGCACCGGTAGCAGGCGCAGCTTTTGCCATTCCGGTCTGTAAAATACTTCATTATAAAAACGATCAAAATGAAAATAGCGCTCTTCAGTGATATTCACGCAAATCTTCCAGCTTTGGAAGCCTGCTTAAAAAACATAGAAGAACAGAAGCCAGATGCAATCTATTGCCTGGGTGATTTGGTTGGATATAACATTTGGGCAAACGAAGTAATTAATGAAATAAGACGCAGAGGCATTCCAACGATTGCCGGCAATTACGATCAGGGCATTGGCTTAATGAGCGATGACTGCGGATGCGCATATAAAGAAGAACATGAAAAAGATATGGGTAAGATTTCAATATCCTTTACCAACTCTATTGTAAAACCTGAAGAAAGAAAATACCTAACAACACTACCGGCACATATCAAAGTAGAGTTTCAATTAAATAGTGATAAGCTGAATTTGTTGTTAGTACATGGAAGCCCTAGAAAGATTAATGAATACTTATTTGAGGATAGAGACGAAAAAAGTTTATTGAGAATAATGGAACAGGCAGATGCAGACATAATGTGCTTTGGTCATACCCACAAACCTTATCACAGAACATTACCTGCCGGGCCAACAGAAAATACTCATTATCGTCATGCTATTAACATTGGTTCGGTAGGTAAACCTAAAGACGGTAATCCTAAAGGATGTTATGTTTTACTTACAATCAATGCTGATAGTTTAATAACAAACAAAGATGCTGTCGAGGTAGAGTTTATAAGATTTGAATACGATACCGAAAAAGCTGCTAAGGCTGTTGAAGACAGCCTATTACCAAATGAATATGCTGAAATGCTGAGAAGAGGGCTTTGAAAAAGCTATGAATGTTTAGTTCATTAATATTTGCATAGGATGGGATTGAATACTTCGGAAACTTCACACCGTGGCTTAAGATGTTTAACATCACTTAAGTTTAGAAAACTTTAGCAAAAGCATTAAAGGTCTTTTCTCCTTTGGCATGGTGCTTGGATATTTCAGGCAAAACATATAAGATGAAAAAAATAATCCTTTCCCTATCCTTTTTACTAACTTTTGTTGCTGTCACCAATGCCCAGGGTTTTAGATTAGGCGCAAAAGCAGGGGCAAACCTTACCAAACTTTCAGGTATACCCTTCAAAGAAGAGTTTGATCTTGGTTATCATTTAGGTGGTTTTGCCGAGATAGATTTTTCAAAAAAATTAGGTATTCAGCCGGAGGTATTATTTAACCAGGTAAATGCAAAACGCTCCTCAGGTTTTAATTCAATTTATACAAACCTTTCCAATCCTGCTGCTACCTCAGATATAAAACTTAGCTACTTATCTATTCCAATTTTACTACGCTACAATGTTGGTAAAATGCTTACGCTTAACGCAGGTCCTCAATTTGGAATCTTAGTGGATAAACATGAAACACTTTTAGAAAATGGCCAGGAAGCTTTTAAAAATGGTGATTTCGGAATGGTAGGAGGCGTAACCATCAACCTAAAAGCATTGCGTGTTTATGGCCGTTATAATATTGGTCTTGCAAATATCAATGATGTAGATAACAGTGATCAATGGAAAAACCAGCAACTACAGTTAGGTATTGGTTTGAAATTATAAATTGTTGTATTTAGAATAATTTTTGTGCATTGCCCTTGTGGCAATGCTTTTTTTTATGCCACTTTGTACTTAAACCCACTTTTAAGCATATGGCACTAATATTGAACCATTAGAAGTCCTATTAAAACAAAACCAAAATAAGAGGCGAACGATGACAGTTTGTCTTCTAAATATTGATTATGATTGGAAGTGACTATTTCTTAAAATCCGAAGACGATACTGATTTTATCCCAATAATTCCCCTTAATGAATCCGAAAACGAGAGTGATAAAATAACAGATGTTCCTGATGATCTGCCTGTGCTTCCGCTAAGAAACACTGTCTTATTTCCAGGTGTTGTTTTGCCCATTACTGTAGGACGCGATAAAAGCATAAAAGCAGTAAACGATGCATATAAAACAAATAAGCTAATCGGTGTTTTAGCTCAAATTGACAGCACTGTTGAAGAGCCCGAAATTAAAGACTTATGTAAGGTTGGGACGATTGCCAAGATAGTGAAGCTTATAAAAATGCCCGATGGAGGAACAACAATCATTATCCAGGGCAAGAAGCGGTTTGAAATTGACGACATAACAACCGATGATCCATACTTTAAAGCAAATGTTCGTTTGCTGGAAGAGGACATTATACCTGCCGACGAAGATTTTGCTGCATACGTAAGTAACATCAAAGACCTGGCGGGGCAAATCGTGTCTATGTCGCCTAACATCCCAACCGAAGCTTCCATCATTTTAAAGAATATTGAGAACCCTTCGTTTCTCATAAATTTTGTAAGCAGTAATTTAAACAGCGAGCTTGGTGAGAAGCAGCGGCTGCTTGAGATTAATGATGTAAAGGCAAGGGCTGCAGAACTAATGCAGATATTGCAGAAGGAACTTCAATTTGCTGAACTTAAAAATAAGGTAACAAATAAAACCCGTACCGAACTCGATAAGCAGCAACGCGAATACTTTTTGCAACAGCAACTTAAAAGTATTAAGGAAGAGCTTGGCGGCGATCTGAACGATCGCGAGCTGGCCGAACTAAAGAAAAAAGGTGAGAACAAAAAGTGGCCTGAAGCCGCTAAAAACCTTTTTAAAAATAATATTGAAAAGTTGGAGAGAATGCATCCCAGCACGCCCGATTACTCCATCGTGTATAATCATCTCGACCTGATGCTTGATCTTCCCTGGGAGGAATATACCAAAGACAGTTACGATCTTAAAAAGGCAAAAGGCGTTTTAGATAACGATCATTATGGGATGAGCAAAATCAAAGAAAGGATTTTAGAATACCTCGCAGTTCTTAAGCTAAAAGGTGATATGAAAAGTCCCATCCTTTGTTTTATCGGTCCTCCGGGTATAGGTAAAACATCATTAGGAAGAAGCATTGCTCATGCGATTAATCGAAAGTATGTTCGGTTGAGCCTTGGAGGATTACATGATGAAAGTGAGCTTAGGGGCCATCGTAAAACATATATTGGTGCTATGCCTGGTCGAATCATCCAAAATATCCGTAAGATAAAAAGCAGTAATCCCGTTATGATCCTTGATGAGATTGATAAGATAGGAAGAGATCATCGCGGCGACCCAAGCAGTGCTTTACTCGAAATATTAGACCCCGAGCAAAACCATACTTTTTACGATAACTACCTTGAGCTTGAATACGATCTAAGT
>MWYU01000637.1 GCA_002050375.1 Chitinophagales bacterium 62-2 | reverse complement strand
CTTTAGGATCAACCAACAATTTTTCTGCTAAAATCTCATCCTGTTCATCATCACCGGTACGCTTAAATGTGCCGGCTATTGGATGAACAATTGCTTTATTTTTTGCAATGATTACCTGGCTTTCAGGCGATGAGCCCATCAAGCGGTAATCATTATAATCAAAATAAAATAAGTATGGACTTGGATTTACAGTTCTTAAAGCGCGGTAAACATTAAACTCATCTCCCGTAAACGATTGCTGAAACCTTCTGCTTAAAACAATTTGAAACACATCTCCGCGATGACAGCTTTGCTTTCCCTTCTCAACCATTTCTATGTATTGTTCATCAGTAAGATTGGAAGTTTCTTCACCTGCAGGTTTAAACGGAAACACCGGAACATCTTTACTGCGAATAAGAGAAGTTATCAGGTCCAAATCACTATCCAAACCTTTCACTTTATTCTCGCAGATGTATAGTTCATCTTTAAAATGATTAATCGCAATTACATATTGATACAACCTGTAACGCATTAAGGGTATGGCATTCGGCTCGTTCTTCCCATCTTTCAACTTCACATCTTCAAAAAATTGAACAGCGTCAAAAGTGGTGTAACCAAACAAACCTTGCGCAACAGCAATCTCACTTTTATTTGAAGGCTGAAAACGTTGCAGAAAATTATTTAGTTCACCTATCACTTCCTTCTTGCCGGCTAACTTCTTTCGAATAACGGGTTCGCCGGGATATTTAAATTCAAAAGCATCGGTGGTGCTAACTTCGATGCCGGCAATGGGTTGAACACAGATAAATGAAAAGCTGTTTTCGCTTGCATGAAAGTCAGTGCTTTCTAACAATATACTTCCAGGAAAACGATCTCGTAACCGCAGGTAAATCCCTACAGGTGTAAACACATCGGCAAGCATTTTTTTAGTAACAGTTTCAAATACTATCGGCTTCATGCCCCCAGCCCCTAAAGAGGAGTAAGAATAACTTTTCATAATTTTTATTTCCTTATAAAATCCATTAATCTTGAAACAGAGTTTAGACAATCCTTCAATCCTTTCAATCCCTCTCGCAATCTTTTCGATCCTTTCAATCCCTGTCTCAATCCTTTCGATCCTTGCAATCTCTGTCGCACCTTCCGCGAAACAAAAAACCCCGGCTTAAAGCCGGGGTTTTGATATGTTGAACAACAATAGCAAAAGCATAGCTACCCCGGAAAGGAGATGCTATGCCACCAATTGATATTTTGAAATTTTGTTTTCATTTTGTGATGCAAATATGAATTAGAATTTTATCTCGAGCAAATAATTTTTCAATTTGCTAAACTAAACGACCTATTAATAGTTTTTATTATTTTCATTATTTATGCAAATTCAACATACCCAACAAGACCAGGACGGAACATTCTTCATTGAAAAGAATGGAAATACGATGGCTGAGATGACTTATTATTTGAAAGGAAAAAATACAATGGTAATAGATCATACCGAAGTTGATGAATCTTTAAGGGGCAGAAACATCGGTTTTGAACTGGTAAAGAAAGGGGCTGAATATGCCCGCAAACAAAATTTAAAAATTGTTCCGCTTTGTGAATTTGCTAAATCTGTTTTTAACAAAAAAGAAGAGTTAAGAGATGTGCTTCAATAACTTACAGTATGTTAAACCTGTTAGTTGCCTCAGCTACTTCCAACATTATTTTCGATATTCGATTATATGAAAAGCCTGCTTCTTTTATTGGCTATTTTTTCTAGCTTTATTACTACTTATGCCTCCGGCAATGCTGATGCAATCTTAGGCATCTGGTCAAATGCCAGTGATCGGGGCCATATTCAGATTTACAAACAAAACGGAAAATATTTTGGAAAAATTATTTGGCTTATAAAGCCTAACGATCAAAATAATCTTCCCAAAGTTGATAAGAATAATCCTGATAAAAATCTTCGTTCCAAACCCTTATTAGGCCTTGTAATGCTTCGCGATTTTAGATATGAAGACGAAGAATGGGTTAATGGAAAAATTTATAATCCTGACGACGGAAAGGAATACAAAGCATATATGAAATTAAAAGATAATCAAACCCTTTCTGTTCGCGGTTATATCGGTTTTTCGTTTATTGGTAAAACGGAAGCATTTCATAGGGTAAGATAATTATAGCTCGAACTCTATTCCAACTTTACTTAATTCTGAAATGTATTCAGACTTATTTGAATAATCTTCTTTCATTCAAATAGTTCTTTTTATCAGTTTACATTTGTTGCTAAACTTCCTGAATGAAGTCATTCTTAGTACTATTTCTATTACTAACAGGCACCTGTTCTGCACAAACAGATAAGTATTTTTTATTAAAGGCCGACCATGTTTTCGACGGAGAAAACATGCATTCAGGATGGAGTGTTTTAGTAAAGAATAATAAGATTGAAGAAGTAGGAACTATTCAAAATTATCCTGCAAACACGCAGGTCATAAACCTTACGCAAGTAACATTATTACCGGGATTAATAGAAGGACATTCTCATCTTTTCCTGCATCCATACAACGAGACAAGCTGGAACGACCAGGTATTGAAAGAAAGCCGTGCTGAAAGAACAGCGAGGGCAGTTAACCATGCCCGAGCAACATTAATGGCAGGCTTTACAACAGTTAGAGACCTGGGAACCGAAGGTGCTTCGTATGATGATGCGGGGCTTAAAAAGGCAATTGAAAAAGGTGTTATACCGGGACCAAGAATGATCGTAGCCACCCGTGCCATTGTTGCGAAAGGAACTTACGGACCAAAATCAGAGTCTCCTGATGTAGATCATCCGCAAGGGGCGGCAGAAGTTGCAGGAATAGAAGATTTAGCCAACGAAGTAAGAACACAAATTGGCAAGGGTGCAGACGTAATAAAAATATATGCAGACTATCGTTGGGGTAAAGATGGAGAAGCTTTACCAACATTTAGTTCAGAAGTCATTGAGGTAGCTGTGGCAATTGCAAAAAGCGGCGGACGTGAAGTAGTGGTACATTCATCAACACCGGAAGGAATGCGAAGAAGCATAATGGCAGGAGTTTCAACCATTGAACATGGAGATGAAGGCACTGCAGAAATCTTTAAATTGATGAAAGAAAAAAATGTAGCCTTATGTCCTACTTTGGCTGCAGGTGATGCAACAGCGCAATACAGCGGATGGAAGAAAGGAATTGATGCTGAGCCGGCAAGAATTGCTAATAAGCGCAAAACTTTTCAATTAGCACTACAAAGTGGAGTAACCATTTGTATGGGCGGAGATGTAGGTGTGTTTACACATGGAGAAAATGCCCGTGAAATGGAACTAATGGTTGACTATGGAATGAAGCCAATTGAAGTATTACGATCAGCAACCAAAGTAAATGCAGATGTGTTTGGCTATGCCAATAAAATAGGGCGACTGCGAAAAAGCCTGTTTGCTGATATAATTGCAGTTGAAGGAAACCCGTTGGATAATATTAGTAACATTCGCAAAGTAAGCTTTGTAATGAAGGATGGTGTGATCTATAAAACACCTTTAGTAGAGGGCAAATAATTACTCAAAGGGTCGCGCTTAACAGCCATCTTTATTGCTTTGGCAAAGGCTTTAAAAATCGCTTCGATCTTATGATGCTCGTTATCACCTTTACATTCGATATTAAGGTTACACCTTGCAGCATCGCTAAAAGATTTGAAAAAGTGAAAGAACATTTCCGTTGGCATCTCTCCTATCTTTTCTCTTTTAAATTCTGCGTTCCAAACCAGCCAGTTTCTTCCGCCAAAGTCAATTAATACTTTGGCTTCCGCTTCATCCATTGGTAATGCAAACCCGTATCGCTCTAAGCCTCGTTTATCAGCTAAAGCTTTGGCAAATGCTTCACCTAATGCGATAGCAGTATCCTCAATGGTATGATGTTCATCAATGTGCAGATCGCCTTTGGTTTGTATAGTCAAATCAATTTTTCCATGACGTGCTACCTGGTCGAGCATGTGATCAAAAAAGCCAACACCTGTTGAAATATTTGCTTTGCCGCTACCATCAAGGTTTAGCTCAATGTGTATGTTTGTTTCGTTTGTATTTCTTTCATGTATAACCTTCCGTAGGCCAAGTTTTAAAAACTCATAAATCTCTTTCCATTCTGTTGTTTCCAATACTATAACTTTTTCAAGTTCCTTCCTTGCATCCTGTATTTCCATGCCTCCAAGGTTAGGATCATTGTTTATCCAAATTGCTTTACATCCCAAATTTTTTGCGAGTTGAACATCTGTTATACGATCCCCGATTACATAAGAATTTGCAATGTCATAATCCGTGTTATTAAGGTATTGAGTAAACATCCCTATACCTGGCTTACGGGTTGGTGCATTGTCTTTTGGAAAGGTCCGGTCAATATGTACAGTTGTAAAATGAATGTCTTCGTTCTCCAAACTTTTCATTACAAAATTATGAACGGGCCAAAAAGTATCTTCAGGAAAAATCGAAGTGCCTAAACCATCCTGGTTGCTAACCATTACTAATTCGTAATCCAGTTCTGCCGCAATGCGGTTCATGTATTTGAATATGTGCGGGTAAAATGTAAGCTTGGCGAAACTGTCAAGCTGGTAAGTTGGCGGAGCTTCGTTAATAAGTGTTCCGTCGCGGTCAATAAAAAGTACACGTTTCAAGAAAAGTTATTTAGTGTAATGTGAATAGCACGAAGCAATGATAATACTTGTATCTGTAACCTTGTAAATAAGCCTGTGCTCATCTGAAATTCTTCGGCTCCAATAACCTTGAAAATTTCCTTTAAGCGGTTCAGGCTTCCCAAGTCCTATAAAAGGGTTTTTTAAAGTATCTTGTATTAATGAACCTATTTTTAAAGAAAGCTTTTTATCGTTTTTAATCCATTCTTGATACTCATCGAATGCTGTAGCCTTAACATTAGGACCCTCATAACAAATCTTCAGGTTTTACAGTAATTAGAGTAGCGGTATTATCTTCAATGCTTCTAATTCGTTCACTTAATTCATTAGCATAAGCAGGATTAGATAATATATAATCAGTGGTATCCATTTCCTCTTCAACCTTTATTTCTACATTTTTCCCAGGAAATAATTTTTTTAGATTGTTTACAAACTCCGCGGACAATTCCTCTATGTTAAGTTTTATAACAGCTTCCATATCCCACAGTTTATTTTAATACGAATTTAAAATTATTACAATCAAAAGTATTCTTCGAATTGTGTCTGCCGCATTATCAGGTTTTCGCTCTTACTGCCTTCACTTCCGCCGTCGTTACAGCAGATGCTTTATTACCAAAATTGTTTCGAACAAAAGTAAGTACGTCGGCTATTTGCTGATCAGTTAAGTGTGACTGAGGAGGCATTGGATTAGTATATTCCTCATCATCAATTTCAATTGGCTGATTTAAACCTTTTAAAATAATACCGATCAACCTTGTTTTATCACCCAATACATATTCTGTTTTAATTAGAGGCGGGTTTAATCTTGGCACTCCGCCGCCATCTTTCTGATGACATGCTGCACACACTTGCGAATATGTTTGCCGCCCTCTCTCAATAGACGCTTGTGCTCCTGCAGGCGCTTTGGCTTGTACTGCCGTTGACTTTTTTGTTTGTGTTGTTGTAGATTTTTTCTGTTGTGTTGCCAAAGGTTTCTTTGGCTGTGCCCATAGCAGAATTACCACAACTATACTTAATGTTAAAGTGATTATGACCTTCTTCATTCTTATTTTTTTACTTTTTACTATTATAAATAATTCGCCAAATATTTCCTTTGTTATCATCAGTTACATATAGTGATCCATCAGGTCCCTGCGCCAAACCACATGGGCGATACTTCACATCCCTTGAATTTTCTACCTTTTCAACACCAGAAAAACCATTTGCAAAAATTTCCCACTTGCCTGCAGGCTTCCCCTCTTTCATTGGTACAAAGGCAACGTAAAACCCTTCCTGCGGCTCCGGCGACCTGTTCCATGAACCATGAAATGCGATAAATGCTCCGTTCTTATATTTCTCAGGATACATATTGCCGGTGTAAAATAATAATCCGTTGGGTGCCATGTGTCCGGGAAAAGCAACCACCGGATTTTGCATTTCAGCGCAACGCCCAATCTTCTTTCCATCACCTCCGTACTCAGGTGCTAAGATTTTTTTATTTTGGAAATGATCATAGAAACAATAAGGCCAGCCGAAATTCATTCCCTTTTTTACTAAAAACATTTCTTCTGCAGGCAACTCTGCTCCCTGCTTCTGGTTATAAAATTGAGGCCACATTTGAAACAACTGGTCCCTGCCCTGTTGCATCACAAACAATTCGTTTATTTCCGTGTTCCAGTCTAAGCCTACAACATTTCTTGTTCCTGTTGCATAACGCACTCCATCTTTGTAAGTCTGGTCTAATTTATCTGCCTTAAATTGCCAAACTCCTCCGGCAGAGTCTAGTATTGGGCAGGGGTCTTTACCCTTTGAGCCATTCTGGCGGTCCTGTTCCTGGCAAGAGTTTGAAAAAGCCCCGATATTCACATAAATATTTCCGCTATTATCTAACGTTATTGATTTTGTATTGTGCTGACCGCGAGATATTAAGCCGCCGATAATATGTTCAGGTTTAGCTTCGTTCTCAACTTCATTATTTGCATTAAGCTTATACCTGTACACATCTGTGTTAGAAGACGCATATAAATAATTATTTTTTATTGCAATACCGGTACCGCCATAATCTGCAAACCCTGAAGTATCATCTGATCTTCCATCTGCATTCTTATCTCGCAATTTAATAATGCCTTTGCCATTTTTTAATCGGGCAAGCTTTATATAAACATCACCGTTTTTATTTACAACAATATGCCTGGCCTGACCCAAATTTTCTGCATACATTAATGCTCCGAAACCTGCAGGTAATTTCAATCCTGCATTTGCCGCATCTGGCCGAATAAATGTGGCCTCTTTAATAAGACTGTCTGCGGCTTCTGAAAAAAACGGCGCTGTAACTAAGGCAACAGCAAAAAGCTTTTTAAAAATTTTAGTCATACTTTTTCTTTATAGTTATTCATTTGTTTTCCACCTGCCAATCAATTAAAGCATCTACCAAAACGGTATTATCCTGTTCCGTTCCCACTGTTACCCTTAAGCAATCGTCGCACAGCTTTACATTGCTTCTGTCTCTTACTACAATTCCTTTGCCTAACAGATAATTGTATAATTTTTTTGCTCCTTTCACTTTAATAAGTAAAAAATTAGCATCCGACGGATATATTTTTTCTATAACAGGAAGCTTTTCAAAAACCCCTTTAAGGGCCTCACGCATTTGTACCAGTTCTATAACCATATCATTAACTTGTCCAACCTCTTCCAATGCTTTTAATGCAAGTTCCTGCGTTGCCTGGCCTATGTTATACGGTGGCTTAACCCTATTTAATGTTTCAATTATTTCTTCAGATGCAAATGCCATACCTACACGCAATGCAGCAAGTCCCCATGCCTTACTAAACGTTTGCAATACTACAAGGTTTGGATAGTCAGCCAGCTCCTGAAGGAAGGATTTTTGAGGTGAAAAGTTAATATACGCCTCATCTATAACTACAAGACCATTATAGTTATTAAGGATCATTTCCACATCTTCCCTGTCCATTGAATTACCTGTTGGATTATTGGGGGAGCAAATCCATATAATTTTAGTATCCTCATCTGTTAAGTTTTCAAGATGTACAAGATCCAGTTGAAAGCTGTTGAGTAAAGGCGCTTTACGAATTTCAACGTCACTAATGTTGGCACTTACTTCGTACATGCCATAAGTAGGCGGACAGATTATAACATTGTCTTTACCCGGATTGCAAAAACAACGATACAACAAATCAATACACTCGTCGCTTCCGTTGCCTAAAAAGATTTTTTCGCGATCAATTGCCTTTACTGTAGAAATGGCTTCCTTCAACTTAAGCTGGTGAGGATCAGGATAACGGTTATACCATTTCGTTAACGGGGAGCCTAATGAATTTTCATTAGCATCTAAAAACACTTTTGCCTCACCACTAAATTCATCTCTCGCGGAGGAATAAGGGATGAGGTTTCTGATATTTTCTCTGGTTAATCTATCTAAATTAAACATGCCTCGTAAACTATTAATGGGGATGATATTTTCTGTTGGTATTGCCGCGAAGGCGCAAAGACAAAAAGTTACGCAAAGGGCTTAGTGCTGCTTGGCGCCTTAGCGTTTTAGTGGCGCAATCTTATCGCCACCGCATTGTTATGTTCATCTTACCCTTCAGCTTCTGCCCTTCACTCCACTGCCTTCCCTCT
>MWYU01000731.1 GCA_002050375.1 Chitinophagales bacterium 62-2 | reverse complement strand
GACGAGGATGAGTAATTCTTTATTTCTTAAGCGACATTATATACTTAACCATTTCCGTTACATCTTTCTTTGATAACTGCGGATGTGGTGTCATAGGTATTTGACCCCACACTCCGGCACCACCATTTATTACTTTGCCACTCAGTTTTGAAATTACAGCAGGAGTGTTTTGATATTTTTTTGCAATAGCCGTAAAAGCAGGACCTATCAGTTTTGTGCTCGTTGCATGGCAGGTGTTGCAATCACTCTTAGCCATCAATTCCCTTCCTGAACTTAAATTAACTGCACTTTGCTTTTCGGCAGTGGGTGTTTTGTTTACTGCTGTTTTAGCTGTTGTTGTTTTAGCCGGTGTTTCCTTTTTTTCAACAACCTTTGGCACAGTTACCTCTTTGCCACCTCCTTCAAAACGTACCCAATCTACGGTAGCAATGTTCCGGTTTGGGGTATCAACTTTAGTAAACATAAAATACAAATCGTGTTTACCACCAGGATCTGTAACAGGTGCAGACACTTCTTCAAACTTATTAAATGCACCTGTGGCTGAATAATTAAGTGTACTAATTACGTTGCCGTTCGTTGCATCAGTACGCACCTGCACTGTTCCGTTTTTATTGGAAGATGCAATCCGATACGTAAGACTTGTTATATCTTTTAGGTCAATGCCTTTAAAAACAAAATAAGACCCGTTGTTAATGCCTGCTAATTGTTGTCCAGTTTTTCTTAGATTGTACACTACATCAGCATCTTCGCCTTGCACCTTTGACGGCCGCAAAACCAAAACATCCCTGTTTGTAAGAGGAATGATAGCGCCACCCTTATCAGTGTAAGATGCAGTCATAATATAGCGTCCTTCTTCGGTTCCGCCTACATGCTCTTTCAATACTGCAGCTCCTGTTTTAGGCAATGGTTTTGCCAACTGGTTGTTGGAGACAGTTAGTACATATTTCACAATTTCTGTAGCATCTTCTTTTGATATTTGGGGATGAGCACTCATGGCATGTTCGCCCCAAACACCACCCCCGCCTGTAATGATTTTATTAGCGAGATATCCGGGTGCATTTTTGTCACTAATATACTTAGTTGAAATTGCCATAAATGATGGACCTACAGATTTCGCATTAACCTGGTGACAAGCTTTACAGTCGCTGCTGGCAATTAAAGACTTACCATAATTATAGTTTTCATTTATTTGCTGGTGTCCCATTTCTGATTGTTGACCAGCCACTTTAGGAATGTATTTTAAAGCAATCTTTACTTTCTTATTATCAATCACCTTATCTTCTTTATCTGTTACATCAACATTATAATTTAATGTGGTGGCTTTAGGAAAGAAGAAAGTAGGGTTGTCAGTAGTTTGGATGGCTACCTGTGGCAACGTATTCCCAACTTTAATTGTAACAGCCTCGCTACTGCTTTTACCGGAGGGGTCACTTACTTTTAAAACTGTTTTATAGATACCATTTTTTTCGAAAGTATAGGTAGGATTTGGTTCATTTGAAATAAGCTTGCCGTTATAACTCCATTCGTAAACAAGCTTATCCTGCTCATCGTAGTCGTAGCTTTGCCTGCTGCTTAAGTTGACTTTAAAGGGAGCAAGCCCAATAGTATCTTTGGTAGTGATTTTAGCAACAGGAGCCCTGTTGCCTCCATTGTAATCAATTCTTACTAAGCGTGCATCGGTATTATCTATGCCGTAAACAGAGCCATATTCCAACATATAAATAGAACCTTCCGGCCCTACCTCCATATCAACAGGGCGGCGAAAATCACCATTGGTTTGCATAAATGGTTCCAGGCGTTTGTAATTATAACTCTCATCTAACCTTACTGCAAAAACCCAGTTACGCATCCAGTCATAAATGAAATAAGCTTTATCGTAATAATCGGGCAGTTTAGAGTTCGAAGATAGATTAGCATTGAAGTGGTAGATCGGCCCGCCCATCGCACAACGTCCGCCCGTACCTAAAGCAGGAAATTCGGTAGATAAACTATAGGGGTACCAGATTAGAGGTTTGGTAGGAGGAGGAAGCGTTTTAGCGCCCGTGTTGTTGGGAGAATTATTTACAGGAGCAGTTACATTAAATAAGTCACCAACGGCTTTTGTAGCAAAGTCTGAATCGTGATAAGGTTTGCTATCGCCTACAAAATAAGGCCATCCAAAATATCCTGCCTTTCGTGCCTGGTTAAATTCATCATAACCCCGCGGGCCATGCCGGCTGTCAGTTCCTGCATCAGGCCCTACTTCTCCCCAATACACAAAAGAAGTCTCCTGATCTACAGAGATTCGGTAAGGATTTCTGCAACCCATCACATAAATTTCAGGACGTGTGCCAGGCGTGCCTTTCGGAAATAAATTACCGTCGGGAATAGTATAAGAACCATCAGCTTCGGGATGAATGCGCAGGATCTTTCCTCTTAAATCATTTGGGTTTCCTGCAGAGCGTTGTGCATCGTAAATATGCCGGTCCGGCCTTTCATCCAACGGCGCATAACCATCCGATTGAAATGGTACAGTATTGTCGCCGGTTGATATGTAAAGGTTCTTGTTTTTATCCCAGGCCAATGAGCCACCTGTGTGAGCGCTCACCTCAAGATCTATCGGAACCTTTATAATAATCTTTTGAGAGTTCGTATCGAGGTTTCCATTAGGTTTTATTTTATAGCGGGAAATGTTTTGGTGATACTGTTCTCCCGTATTGGAGCTATAAAAAAAATAAATGTAGTTGTTCTGTTTGAAGTCAGGATCGAGGGTAATGCCGATTAATCCATTTAAATATTTATCTACAGCTTTTGCAGGGAAGTTGTATAACATTTTAGTTTTCCTAACCTTCGGGTCATATACATAAAACTTGCCTGAGCGTTCAGTAAAAAATACACGGCCATCAGGTGCTACGGTTAATTCCATTGGCTCATTAAGATCGTCAGTAAGAACGGTTTTGGTAAAGCGATTATCTTCAGGAGCTTTTACAGCATAAGATTTTGAGTAATCTAAAGGAGTATTGTTTCCTACGGCATACTTAATACCACCTAATAAATGTTGCCGGAACAAAGGTTCGCTATAGCTTTCCTTAGTATGTCCGCCACCTGTATAAAATGCTCTGCCTCCATCAAACTCGTGGTACCAAACAAAGGGGTGACTATCTCCCATCACGCCACCCTGGTAAGTTGTTTCGTCTAAAGAAGCTAATACTTTGAGATCCGGTTGAACGCTTTTATAATTATATAATTCGTCAAAGCGTTCCCATTTATCAGGTAAAAAAGAAGATGACGGATGATTTTTATCGCTTACATTAATAGTTACCTTTTGCTGCTTAGGATGACTTAAAAAATAAGCGCCTACTAATTTATTATACCACGGCCAATCGTATTCACAATCAGCTGCAGCATGAACGCCCATGAAATTTCCACCTGCCTGTATATAACGTTCAAATGCCGTCTGCTGATTGGCATTTAAAACATTACCAGTTGTACTCATGAAGATAACAAGACTATAATTTTTTAAACTGTCTTGTATAAAATAATCTGCATTAGGAGTAGTGTCAACTAAAAAGTTGTTCTCCTGGCCTAACTGCATAATAGTTGCCGCACCGGTAGGAATGGACTCATGATAATACCCTTTTGTTCTTGTAAATACGAGTACCCTTGGCTTACCTACAGGTTCGGGGCTAACAATAGCACCTGCAACAGATTGCGGTTTAAGATTTTTACAGGCGTAAAAAAGGGTTAAAGAACAAGCAAGCGCTGTTAAGACAAGCAGCAGTTTTTTTCGCGTTAGCATAAGTAAGTATTTCTGGGAGATAAAAATGACAAGTATACATAAATAGGTTAATATAAACAAAAAGGGTTGTAACATCGTTACAACCCTTTTGTTAACTAATCATATTATTTACTGGTAGCTGTATTCAATCTTTCCCAGTAATTCTTTTTGCTTGTTAAACACATATTCTTTCTCCTTCATCCCTTTATCATTGTAAACGTATTTCCAAATTAAATAATTAGCACTGGTAGCTTGTGTTTGTCTCATCTCTGTGATCCTTCCGTTATTATCGTAATCTAAAGTATAGTCGGGTATCATTGCTTTTGCTTTCCGGCTAAAGCGCACAACATCCGTAAGTTGTTTTTTGGGATTATAGTAGTAATAGTATGTTTCAGTTATACGGTTATTTTTCTTCCATCTTTCCTCTGCAACATTTTCCTGATCATCAAAAATGAACAAGACCAAAGTTGTATCCTTTTCGTTCTTAACCTTTAGCATACTTACAGGCAGATCCTTTTCATTGTAAGTCCACGTGTGATTTTCGGAGTTTATAAAAGTTCCGTCAAAATCTTTGTTTATAGAATTGATCGAAGTAATTCTTCCTGCATTATCATAATTGTAAACAACTGTGTTGCGTGCGTTATTGCTGCTATCCACCGTTTTTACGAGCCTGTTATTTTCATAATGACTAATAAAAAAAGATTGAGTACTTCCAACAGTAGCTGAATGAGTAATTATTTGCCGGCCATCCTTAGCAACAGTTTGCTCCAACAAAAAATCTTTTGAAGGTTGATTGTTACCTTCAAAACTTACCGCATTAATGCGCTTTAATTGATGAGTTCTTATTAAATTATATTGCTGGTTGGTTTGTTTTGTTCCGATTATATCAAGGTAATAATATTGCGACTCCACTTGCATAGCGAAGCATGAAACCATTGCAAATAATAAGATCTTTTTCATCCGTAATTTTTGTTAAAATCAAAAGTAACGGGTGAGATGTTAAGGAAAAAACATAGCTCTTAATCAAATGTATGAAGTATGTTTTTGTATGTACTTTTAGTCAAATTTTAACACGTGTCTCACCGCAAGGAAAGAACAGAAAAAACTTGTCTTAATTGTAACGCCGGAGTATATGGGAAGTATTGCCATATTTGTGGCCAGGAGAACATTGAACCTAAAGAAACATTCTCGCATCTGGTAACTCATTTTGTTTATGACATTACCCATTTTGATGGTAAGTTCTTCAGCAGTGTAAAATTATTGCTTACTAAGCCAGGTTTTCTTTCTGCAGAATATGTTAAAGGCAGGAGGAGCAGTTATCTGAACCCGATTAGGATGTATGTATTTATATCAGCCTTTTTTTTCCTGTTTTTCTTTTCATTTGCGGTAAGTGAGAACACTATACAAGTAAATAGCACCAAAAGAAAATTTACCTATTCTCAAGCTTTAAAAGATATTAATACTCAAAAGCAGAAAGTTTCACACGCGTTACAGGATTCTAATTTTTCACCTATAGCAAGAAAAGCATTTATAAGCAGACTTGCTTTTTTAAATGAGGATGAGGAGCGGTTAAAAAGGGATACAACACATTTGGATGAATTAAATGTGTACAGTGTTATTGACGTAGGAAGTACTTACAATTCAGTAGAAGCTTACGATTCCCTTCAGCAAAAATTGCCTGCTGCAAAAAGAGATGGTTGGATGGGAAAGCAATGGAAGCACAAGAAGCTACAGATGATTGAGAAATATGGTGGTAATTTCAGGGTTATTATTTCTGCGATCTCAAACAAGTTCTTTCATTACTTTCCCCAGGTTTTATTTGTCTCTCTGCCAATATTTGCCCTATTATTAAAACTGTTTTATAACAGAAGAAAGGAGTTTTATTATGGGGACCATGCGATCTTTTCTATACACCTTTATTGCGCCATGTTTATTCTAATATTTTTCGAAATTTTATTTTCAAGAATAGAAGATTATCCGTACTTAAAATGGGTAAGTTATATAGCCTTGCTCTTTTTGTTTTTCATCTTGTGGTTCACTTATAAATCATTAAGAAATTTTTATAAGCAGTCAAGAGGTAAAACTATTTTGAAATACGTTCTTTTGATGTTTACGTCGTTCTTAGTAATGAGTATGCTGTTTGGTATATTTTTTATTTTCTCTGTATTTACTATTTAATTTTTAATATGTCTGATGTAGAAAAGAGCTTTAGCAAACTTGTAAGTATCATGGATGAATTGAGGGAGAAATGTCCGTGGGATAAGAAACAAACGATCGATACATTACGTCCGCTTACCATAGAAGAAACCTACGAACTTACCGATGCTATTACAGATCATGATTGGCAAGGGATTAAGGAGGAACTTGGAGATGTGTTATTGCATATCGTCTTTTATGCAAAGATCGGGAGCGAGCAGAATGAATTCACTTTGCAGGATGTGATTGAGGGAATTTGTACAAAGCTAATAAACCGTCATCCGCATATTTATGGAGACGTGAAAGTAGCTGATGATGAAGATGTAAAGAAGAACTGGGAACAGATTAAAATGAAAGAAGGAAAAAAGTCGGTGCTAAGTGGAGTTCCGGGTTCGTTGCCTGCTATTATTAAAGCAACCCGCATACAGGATAAAGCAAAGCAGGTAGGGTTTGAATGGGATAACAAAGAAGATGTTTGGAAAAAAGTAGAAGAGGAAATGAATGAGTTGCAGGAAGCTGTTGCTTTAAACGACCAGCAACACATAGAAGAGGAGTTTGGAGATGTATTATTTAGCCTTGCCAATTATGCACGGTTTTTGCGGATCGACGCTGAAGGTTCACTGGAGAGAACTAATAAAAAATTTATATCGCGCTTTACAATAATGGAGGAAGAGGCTGCCCGCCAGGGAAGATCTCTTTATGATATGTCGTTACGCGAAATGGATGCGATATGGAACGACATCAAACTTAAAAGATCGCAGTGAGAGATATCTTAAGGAAAAGTTTTTACAGAAACGGTTACTTACTTATTATAGCCGCCTGGCTATACACTATCTCATTCATCTTTTCCAATTATTCATACTATAGATCGTCGCCCGAAAGAGTTAAAAAGCGCTTAGAAACATTCATAAGAAACTCTGAGGAAAAGTTCAACGCTTTTTCACGCGACACTGCCGTTTTGAAATCATTGGTAACAAATGGAACAGAGTCTGAGAAGGCTCTTGATTATGTAAATGATGCGGTGAATCTTTATGTTTATGTAAGAAACGATGTAGGCAATCTACTGCTTATCTTCTGGAACAACCATAAAGTAACACCTACCGCGAAAGACCTCGAACAGGCTGACGGGAAATACTTTTCTGTTTATCCAAATGGAGAGTTCGAATTTATAAAAAAAACTTTTTACCTCAATGGAAAACAGGTTATTACTGCTGCGTTAGTTCCCATCCGCTGGAATTATTTTTTTGAGAACAAATATTTAAAAACTGAATTTGCAGCAGTAGCTAATATTGAAAACACTTATGATGTAGTAAAAGATTACGCCAATATTTATATTAAGAATGGTGATGGCAAAGTAATTTTTGGTCTAAAAGAAAAGAAGAAAGTTGAAGACATTCAATCGGGTTGGGTATCCTTAGCACTTCGGGTTATAGCCATCATTTTCGTATTGATATTCATAAATATGCTCGCCAATGAAGTTGTTCAGAAAAAGGGATGGGTCAAAGGATTTTTATTGCTGACCGTGTTGGTTTTATTTCTACGGTTCTTAAGTTACCAATTTGCGTTTCCATTTAATTTTAGAAAGGGTGAATTATTTGATCCTATAATTTATGGGTCGAACAGCCTTCATCCTTCTTTGGGCGATTTGCTGATCAATATGATCCTGCTGTTCTGGTTTTTAAGTTTTTTCAAATCTTCAGCACGTGATAATCTAAAAGCAGTTAGCAGTCTAACCGAAAGAAGGGGTTGGATACTAACAGGTGTTTTATCAATACTTATGGTAGTGCTTGCCTTTACAACTGCAGGAGTAGTAAGAAGCCTGATAACTGACTCAAAAATATCTTACGATGTTGTAAATTTTTTTAGCCTTAGCATTTATACCCTCATAAGTTTCATAATTCTATGCCTTATAATATTTATATTTTTTTACTTAAGCCACCTGATTTTATTGTTTTTGTATAAGGTTGCCGACGTGCCCTCGTACATGAAATATGTTGCCGTTACGGTTTGTGGTTTAATCTACTTAACAATAAGTGTTCGTAGTGCTTCGTCAATAAGCAATCTTGTAGTGCTGGGGTGGCTTCTGGCTTATATGTTTTTGATGGAGTACCGGAAAGAAGACATTCTTCTCCCTGTTATAAAGTCTTCTTTCTTTTTGGTATGGCTCATCTTCTTTGCCGGAAGCATAGCATCGTTAATTATCTACCAGAATAAGAAAGTGGAAATTGAACAGCGAAAAAAAGCGGCGGAAAAGCTTGCATCGCTTGCTGATCCTGCAGGTGAGAGCATTATGAGCATTGGAATAGCAAATTTCAGTATTGTTTTTCTTGCAAAAAACTTTGACCGCCTAACTGTTGAAGCGAGCAACAAAGCCATTAAGGATAGTTTAATAAACGAAAACTTCTCCGGGTTCCTTAATAAATATGATACCCGCATTTATACCTACAATAACAATTTTCAGCCACTGTTTAATGAAGACTCTGTTTCGTATGATGTAATAACGAATATTATTTACAATCAAAGTAAAAGAACGTCTATTAAGGATGTTTATTATTATGAAAGTAACACGGAGGGGTATAGCTTTCTCTATCAAAAAGAAATACGCGACAGCCTGCAAAATGACTTAGGGTACTTTTTTGTGGTTGCAAAACCAAAAAGATATACTGCCGAAGCGCTATACCCCGAATTATTTAACCAGGGAAAAGATAATCCTTCCGACATAGACCTTAACTACGCTTATGCTATATATAATAAAGGCACGATCATCAATAATTTTGGAGATTATAATTTCGTTTCCCGTATCCCGAAACAACAGTATCCTAAGCAGGATTATATAGAAAAAAAGGCGGGGCAATATAGCGAGCTCTGGTACAATGCAGGTAATAATAAGCTGGTGATAGTTGTAAAAGGGGGTTCGCTTTTTATAGCTTCAATAACATTATTTGCTTACCTGTTAGGTTCGTTTTTATTTCTTGTTGTGCTGCTGCAAATAATTGAGTACCTGATGTGGTCCAGATTTAGCTGGAAACGAATTAGAAGCGGGTTTACATTCAACATTCGCACGCAAATTCAAAGCACCATTATTTTCATTAGTATATTTTCTTTTTTGGTTATAGGGATTGCTACCATTTCATTTTATATAAAAAGGTTTAGCGAAACCAATCGTGAACGGCTGGTAAAAACGATCCAAATAATGTCGAACGAAATTGAAAGCCAGATACAAAGTCATACCATTTTTGATGATGTTGTTAAAATTTATGATCTCGGCGCCAGTAACGAGCTGGAAAGAAGGATCAATGAAATATCCGAGATTCACAATATCGACATTAATTTTTATGACCTTGCCGGTAACCTCAAGGTATCTACCCAGCCTTATATCTATAAGAAGAAGATACTTAGTGAGATGATGGAACCGCTGGCTTATTACCGGCTCCATTACAACCAGGATATTCAGTTTATACAGGAGGAAAGTGTCGGTCGTTTTTCGTATTTAAGTATTTATGTTCCAGTAAGAGATGAGGCAGGTGAACCTTATGCTTATCTCAATATTCCATATCTGAATTCGCAAAAAGAATTGAAACAGGAAATATCCAGCTTTTTAGTAACCCTCATTGTTTTAAATGCTTTCATTTTTGTAGTTGCAGGCGCTATTGCTTTATTACTTACCAACCGCATCACTAATTCTTTTACCCTCATTGGCAGTAAGATGAAGGATATTAACCTTGGGAAAGCCAACGAAGAAATTAGCTGGAACACAAAAGATGAAATTGGAGCGTTGGTAAACGAATACAATAAGATGGTTAAGAAGCTTGAAGAAAGTGCACAGGCATTAGCAAAAAGTGAAAGAGAGGGAGCATGGCGCGAAATGGCGCGACAGGTGGCACATGAAATTAAGAACCCGCTTACCCCAATGAAACTTAGCATTCAATACCTGCAAAGAGCCATCCGCGAAAAGAACCCTGACATGCAGATGTTGGCACAAAAAGTTGCATCTACCCTGGTTGAGCAAATTGACCAGCTTGCGAAAATAGCTTCTGACTTCTCGCAGTTTGCAAATATTGGAAACGTAAAAATGGAAGACTTTGATGTAACAGAATTATTGGGATCACTTATAAACTTATATAATACCAACGAGAAACTTAATATAAGCTGGAACAAGCCGAAGTGCCCGGCTATTATCAGGGCAGACAGGTCTCAAATAAACAGGCTCTTCACTAACCTGCTTCAAAATGCTATTGAAGCTTCACCCGGTGGTGGAATAATAAATATTACAATTAACGAAGAAATCGAGGCGAATAAATTAATGATTAGCATTAAGGATGACGGGGTGGGCATACCTGCGGAAAAACATGATAAAATATTTACACCCAACTTTACTACCAAGTCTTCAGGAACAGGTTTGGGACTTGCAATGTGTAAAGGCATTGTAGAAAAAGCAAACGGCAGAATTTGGTTTGAAACAACAGAAGGAGCAGGTACTACTTTTTACGTACTGCTTCCATTAGTTGGCCTGCCGGCCTAACTTTTTTTGTTTTTGTTTGTCCAAAAAATCTTCAAACTGTTGCAAGCTAAAGCTGCTCAGATTATGCTCTTTGGTCAACCCTCCTTTTTGCGCCGCAAGCACACCATAGCGTATATCATTAAAAGCATCAACAGCATGCGCATCCGGATTAATAGAAATTAATACACCTTTTTCTATTGCCTTTGGTATGTATCTCCAATCCATATCTAAGCGGCGCGGGTTAGCATTTAATTCAATAACAACATTGTATTTGGCGCAGGCATCAATAATGGTTTCATAATTTACGGAATAACCGTTGCGAACTAATAGTAATCTGCCGGTCATGTGTCCTAAAATTGTACAATGAGGATTTGCTATAGCATTAAGCAATCTTGGCATTGCTTTCTCAATACTCATTTTTAAATTACTGTGAACCGATGTAATCACAAGGTCGAAAGTTGAAAGAATTTTATCACCGTAATCAAGACTGCCGTCATTTAAAATATCAGATTCTATACTTTTAAAAATCTTGAAAGGTTTCAGTTTTTCATTCAATTCATCAATCAAAGCCTGTTGCGCTTTTATGCGGTCGGGAAGTAACCCTTTTGCATAATAAGCAGATTGCGAGTGATCGCTGATTACAAGAAATTCATGTTCTCTTTTAATAGCTGCTTTGGCCATATTTTCAATCGTATCAACACCATCGCTCCAATCGCTATGAGTATGTATGATGCCCTTTATATCTTCCACTTGTATAACTCTTGGCAGCGAATGATTTTCAGCCTGCTTTATTACTGCAGGTAGTTCCCTTAAATATGGCTGTATATGTTGCACGCCTGCTTTTACAAAAATTTCTTCTTCTGTACTATAGGCTGCTGAAGTATCCCAACCATACTTATTCTTCCATTCGTTAAAAAAGTCACTACTACAATTATTTTCGAACAAGTGGGTATAAAGTAAATTGGTTGGTACGGAGACGAACTTCAGTGATACGTTTTCAGGTCCGCGTGTAATCAGCACATCGTCTTTAACCTCCGTTGTATATTCCTTTTCAACAAAATATGACTCTAATACATTTGTCTCTGCATCTGTTATCCATTCAATTTTATGAATTACTTCTGCATGCCGGTTCGCATCTCCTGTAAGCAGAAACTTTTTTTGAGGGAAGCTTCTTTGCATTTTTTCTGTAAATGCCACAGCGAACTTTTCGATCTGCCCGTACAGGTAACTGCCTTGGCTTTTCATGAAAAATTCAATAGCCTCTTTTATGTTCTGTTGTGTTTTAGCGCCAAAGCCTTTTGTTAGGGAAAGCCTGTTTTCTTCGCACGCATACAAAAGCTCTCCGATATTTTCAAGGCCCATTTCTTTCCAGATAACAGAGATTTTCTTTGGCCCTAAACCTTTAATACGCAGCATTTCTAAAACACCCGGCGGTGTTTTTATAATATATTCATCTAACAGGGAAAGCCTTCCTGTTTTGAATTGCTCTATTATTTTTTTCCCGGTTGCACTTCCAATATTCTTTATAGAAAAAATTTTTTCAGGTGCAAGAGTTGATAATTGAGTTGGAAGATTTTCGATAGTGTAAGCTGTGATCGAATAGGTTTTTGCTTTAAAACTATCATCACCATGAATATCTATGAGCTTGGAGAGCAAAGAAAAATTACCGGCTATTTCGTAATTATCCATCTACAATTGTGATTTGGAAATAAGACAAAAGAACTACTTAATATTTAGAAGAAAGGTTGCTTTTTTATAAATGTTTGAAGCTAAGCTAATTTGAAATTTACTACTTCGTTGCTTCTGGCTTTTGTTAACATAAAAGCATCTAATCAAAAATGATGGGTTGTAAGCATAGGACGTTTTCGTATCAGGTGATGAAGGAACTTTTGAGCGAAGGTCAAGGGAAGGTTGCAAAGAATTAATTTTACATTATGCTACTTAGAAATACTCTGATGTTTATACCGAAAGGAGAAGTGGAAGTTATTAAAGTAATGATTTATACTTCAGAAATCATTACTGAAAATGGTGTTTGGAATATTGACAATAACAAAGTGATTTTATCAGACAAGCTTTACAACGAATACCGGGGCTGCAAAACACAAAACGAACAACGAAAATTTTTTGCTCAGCTAAAACAGGTAAGTAATCAACTATTATAAATGTTTATGTATAGGATAAGCTTATACGATGATAAAAAGGGTTATTAAAGATGATCAAACCGATTACAGTTTTAATACTTCTCCGATTCAACACATTTGTTATCCAAGAGATTTACATTTTCACCAAATCAATAACTTTAAAAAGAACTTAGTAAGCGAATAAAAGCAACCTTTGAAAAAGCAAAATCAGATCCTGAGTACTCCACTTTTTTAAAACATTTTGGCCGGTTCAAAATTTAGAAATTATCTGAAAAGGAAGTTCCATTTAACCAGTATATTTTAAACATATTAAATGGTATAAAAAAGGATATTGGTGAATTAAAAAGAGGATCAAATAAACCGAACCTTTCTAATAAAATGTCTATACGTCTGGCTTCATCAGATTTGGAAGAGCTTGCAGAAAAAGGTCTTAATGATTTTGCTGCTTCCAATTCGGTGGACCGTGATGAAGTACTTAAGAATAGAACTTTGTATGGAGATTTTATATCAGGTATAAAATCTGTGCCCTTGTTAAATAGCCTAGAAGTGGATGAAATAATAGCCTATATTGATAATAAAAAACAAAGTCGAAATCCTTAAATTGAAGTTTTTTGCAGAAACTGATTACAAGTGGAGAGCAAAGAAAATCGCCTGCTATTTGGGCTACCTTAGTAAACAAATAAGGTAAGCAATTGAATTTACAATATACTTACCTTATTCTTTTTGTGGAGCTGAGCGGAGTCGAACCGCTGTCCAAACATATCTGCCATAAGCCTTCTACATGCTTATTCCGGAATTATTTGTCGGGAAGCAACAGGAGCCGGACAAACCGATCACTTCCTTAGCTGGATGGTCTTACACTACAGTCACAGCCTTCTGCAGTGGCAACCCGTTTTGTTTGTTTGATTGGGCGGGGAAGCGTGGTAACAGGTCAACCTGCATTCCCGGCCATAATGGATGCTAACTCTCTGAATTAGGCAGCCATGGCGTAAGTATTTTCGCCTTTTATTTTTTGAGCTTTCAGATTTAAGTGCTAATTGCCCAACGCACTGCATGCTTATACCTACAACAACCTATGCTGTCAAAACCAGGTACAGCCCCAGGTAATTATAGAACATCAAATTTACAGAACTATCTTATAGCAATGGTTATCTTAACGTTTTAATTTTAGAATGGAACCCAACTTTTTACCCAAAGGAGCCTATCAGCAAAACGTAAAAAAATATTCTGAGCTTCTTCTTAAGCATAAGAAAACGAGAAGCAATTTAGGATGGCTTAGATTACTTTCAGTTGTTGTAATGGGTATTGCAGCTTACTACGGGTTTGTAAATTCGGTGTTAGCAGGATGGATAATAGTGATAGCAGGAATAACACTTTTTTTGTTTCTGGTATCATTAGACCTGAAGAACGATGAAAAGATTTATTATTACGAAAAACTGCTGCTGATTAACAATGAAGAATTAGGCATTTTAGCAGGGCAATATAATCATCGGGAAGATGGTCATGCTTTTCTGCCTCACGAACATGCTTATGCAGCAGACATTGATCTGTTTGGTCCATCTTCCATTTATCAGTACATAAATCGCTGCACTGCCGAGCAGGCAAAGGCGTTACTTGCAGCATCATTGTTAAATCCGTCAACTATTGAAGTAATTGTGCAAAGGCAGCAGGCAGCCAACGAATTAAAGCAGCAACTGCATTGGCGGCAGCAGCTTCAGTTCACAGGTATGGCAAATCCTGTGACGTTTGCTACGGAAGAAAAAATTATTTCGTGGCTTAATGCCGCAACACCTTATACACAAAATATCTGGAAGCTGGTTTCAAAAGTTTATCCTATAGTTACTGTTAGCAGCTTAGTGGCTTACGCTGCCGGCTTTATACCTTCGGCAACATTTACATTGCTTGTTTTTTGTTACTATATTTTATCGTTGTTAATAAGCCGGAAGGTTAGCGCTACTTACCTGCAGTTATCAAGAATTGTAAACGAGGTAAGTACTCTCCAGCAGGCACTACAGCATTTCGAGAACCTCTCGTGCACATCTCCTCTTCTTAAGGGAATGCAAAACCAATTAGAATTAAACGGCAATGCATCTGGTAATATTTTACAATTAAAACAAATCTTAAACCGCTTTGACTTCAGGTTGAACGTCTTTGTCTTTATCTTTTTAAATTCTTTTTTATTATGGGATTTAAGGCAGGTTTTGGATCTTAATAAGTGGAAAAACAAGAACACAAACGAAGTTGCAAAATGGTTTGAAGTAATCGCTAACATTGAAGTAATTAATGTTATTTCTACGCTTGCTTTCAATCATCCTGACTGGAGCTTTCCGGAAGTCGCAACTGATCACTTTACGTTTCATACGACAAACCTTGGTCATCCTTTAATATCTGCCGGCAAGCGTGTAAATAATTCTTTTGCAACAGAAGGAACACCAAAAGTTGGCATTATAACAGGATCGAACATGGCTGGTAAAAGCACTTTTTTGCGCAGCATTGGCGTAAACTTAGTACTTGCGCAAATGGGTGCACCTGTTTGCGCGAAATCTTTTGTATTTAGTCCTGTTGGCTTATGTACGAGCATGCGAATTTCTGATAACCTTGCTGAAAATACTTCTACCTTTTATGCGGAGTTAAAGAAGCTAAAGAGTATTATCGATAAAGTAAATACAAGCGAAAAAGTCTTCATTTTATTAGACGAAATATTGCGGGGAACAAACTCACTTGATAAGCATACTGGTTCTGAAGCTTTAATTAAACAATTTATACGAAAGCACGCAGTAGCAATAATTGCTACCCATGATGTTGAATTAGGAAACCTGAAAAATGAATTTGCAGAGAATATTAGCAACTATTATTTTGATGTGCAGGTAGAAGGAGAGGAGCTATACTTTGACTATAAATTGAAAGAAGGGATTTGCCAAAGCATGAATGCATCGTTGTTGATGAAGAAAATCGGAATAGAGATCGAACAAGGATTTCACTGATTGAAACGATAGACAGCGACAGGGATTTCACGGAATGAAACGATTATAGGAAATGCGTAAATGAAGTTGGATTTAATAAGAAGTAAATTTTTACCTCGCTTTTCCATCAATCCTTTTAATCCCAAAATCCCTATTTAAATCCCTGTTCTATTTAAACAACCGCCAGAAGTCCAGTCCTAATGCATAAGCCATTAAGCCCAGCAACAACACCATGCCGGTCATTTGTGCATACTCCATAAACTTATCACCAGGCTTCCGGCCGCTAACCATTTCTACTAATGTAAAAAGTGCGTGACCGCCATCGAGTGCAGGTATTGGAAGTATGTTCATAAATGCAAGAATGATAGAGAAGATAGCTGTTAGTGTCCAAAAACGCTGCCAGTCCCAAATACCAGGGAAGGTATTGCCTATGCTGATAACACTCCCTAAAGAATCGCTGGCATTTACTTTACCCGTAAATAGTTGTTTTAAACCTTTTACATACCTGTCAAGTGTTTGAAAGCATTTATGAAAACCTGCGGGTATGGACTCTGCTAATGAATATTTTTTTACAGTTGTACCAAATAACTCGCCCGGACCTTTTGGCCAAAAGCCTATAGAAGCTTTGTCATTAAGTTTTACTTTTACAATTGCAGTATCAGTATTGCGAAGCACTTTTAACGTTACTTCCTGATTTTTAAGGTTCTGTTTGGCTTTTGTCAATTCATGAAAGAACGAAACCGGCTGATTGTTTATAGCTACGATCTGGTCGCCTTTCAACAATTTATCCAAAATAAACTTTGCACTTGGTGCAACTGTATCAACAATTGCAGGCGTTCTTATATCTATAAATCCTTCAAGCTTATTCTTATTCAGCGTTTTTATAAATCCTTCAGGTATCGGAATATTAATCATTTGGCCATCACGTTCCACCTGTAATTGCTTTGCCTCATTTAAAACAATCTCTGCTTCAACTGTTCCAAAATTATCAACCGGCCTGCCATCAATAGAAACAATGTTGTCTCCATCTCTAATGCCTATTTTTTGAGCAAGCGTATCTGCATATACACCATATTGTAAATTTTTTGAAGGTATATATTCTTCTCCCCACACATACATAATCATGATGAAAAGAACAATAGCAAGCAAAATGTTTACAATAACACCGCCTACCATAATGATTAATCTTTGCCACGCTGGTTTGCTTCGAAATTCATAAGGCTTTGGTGGCAGCTTCATTTGTTCTTTATCCATACTTTCATCCACCATTCCGGATATCTTTACGTATCCGCCAAAAGGTACCCAACCCAGTCCGTATTCTGTTTCACCTACTTTTTTCTTCCATAAACTTATCCAGGGGTTAAAAAATAAATAAAACTTTTCAACGCGGCATTTAAACCATTTTGCCGGAAAGAAATGCCCCATTTCGTGCAGTACCACCAGTATGGAAAACGATAAAATAAATTGTCCTGTTTTTACAGCTACACTACTCCAGTCAATCGCTAATAATGTCATACCCTAAATCCCTAAAAGGAAATTTTAACCCTAAATCCCTATAGGGACTTAAGAAATTTGAAATATTGTTTAACTCTTTAATATTATTCATCCTAACTCCCCTTTAGGGGCCGGGGGCTCACATTTGGATTAAAGAGGCGGCAAAGCTACGTGCTTCACCATCAGTATCCAAGTACTCATCAAGTGTAGGAGATTCTATGAAAGGAATTTTAACCATTGTTTGTTCAACAACTTCGGTCATATCTAAAAATCCGATCCTGTTGCGTAGAAAAGCATAAACTGCAATTTCATTGGCAGCATTTAAAATACAAGGTAAATTTCCACCTTTAGTAAGTGCGTCTATAGCCAAACCTAAATTTTTAAATGTTTTAATATCAGGCTCTTCAAATGTTAATGTTGACATAGAGCGGAAGTTAAGACGCGGCATATCGTTAGGAATACGATGGGGGAAACCTAATGCATACTGGATTGGCAACTTCATATTGGGAAGACCCATTTGAGATTTTATACTACCATCCTCAAATTGCACCATGCTGTGGATAATGCTTTGGGGATGAATAACAACCTGTATCTGATCTGGTTTTAAATTGAACAGCCACTTCGCTTCAATCATTTCAAGACCTTTATTCATAAGCGTAGCGCTGTCAATAGTAATCTTTGCACCCATCGTCCAGTTAGGATGCTGCAATGCATGGTCCCTTTTTACATTCACTAAAAAATTAGGTTTCTTACCCCGAAACGGCCCACCGCTCGCAGTCAGAATTACTTTCTCTATCTTGTTTCTTGTCTCACCTACTAAGCATTGAAAGATAGCAGAGTGTTCACTGTCAACCGGAATAACAGGTACTCTTTTTTCAAGGGCTTTCTTCATTACAATATCGCCTGCTACAACCAGAGTTTCTTTATTGGCTAAAGCAACAGGCTTGCCGCTTTCAAGCGCTTGTAAAGTTGGTTTTAAACCTGCATAACCTACAATTGCCGCAAGCATCAGGTCGTATGCATCCATCTCGGCAACTTCCTCTAAAGCCTTTTCACCCGCAAAAACCTGAATATCCGTACGTGCTAATGCCTGCTTAACTTTTGGGTACTTTTTCTCGTCGCCTATAACTACTATATATGGATTGAATTTTAATGCCTGCTGTACCAGCAACTCATCGTTGTTTTGGGCAGTAAGAACTTCCGCGGAAAATTTATCTTTATTGGCGGCAATAACTTCAAGAGCTTGTGTACCAATGGAACCGGTGGAGCCAAAAATTGCTATTCGTTTTTGAGACATAGAATTTTAAAAATTCAGGGGCGGTAAAGATATAGGAATAATTGGTTGGCAGTACAGGCTGAAATCTTAAAAGTAGAATTACCAAATTTTGGTAATAGTTATAAGTTGTTCTACTTTTACAAAGGCAATATGCAAGATCGCATAAATGCAATGAAGAGCAGACAGCTCTATAAAACTGTTATAGAAAAATCATGACAAAAATAATTTGTGCAAAATCAGTTTAATGATGAGTATCTGGAAAAAGTTTATTCAAATCAAGCGGTCAAAGGAAAGCCAGTATTTAGTGAACAAGTAATTCTGCAATTCAAAAAAACTGTTGTAAGAATTAAGCATCCAGAAAATACCATTGAATTAAGACAGCAAAAAGGACTTCATTTTGAAGCGTTAAAAGGAGACAAGAAAGGTCTTTATTTAGTAAGAGTGAACAAACAATACCGGTTGGAATTTAAAATTGAAAATGATATTATAACATTAGTTGAAATTATACTGATAGAACATTTATCTAAACATTACGAAACATAATAATGAAGCATTACGAGGTGATAGGAAAGAATGGAAAAGTTATAGAAACAGATGTAACGCTGCATCCCGGAGAAGTTTTAGCGGATGAATTAGAAGCAAGAAAAATTTTGAAAAAAGATTTTGCAGCTTTACTCGATTTACAACCCTCGCATTTAAGTGATCTGCTTAAGGGTAAGCGGCATGTATCGGCAAGGCTGGCTTTAAAACTTGAACAGCATTTAAAAATCAATGCCTCGTTTTGGCTTCGCCTTCAAATGGCCTACGATCTTTTTATGGCTAAAAAAGAATTTGAAAAAGCTTAAGCAATAAAAGGTTTCAGCTCATCTGCGAGCTTTCTATCGTTACTTAAGCGCGGTACTTTATTTTGACCGCCAAGCTTTCCTATGCTTTTCATATAATCTATAAAACCGTTCTTTCTTATCGTGGTTATCTGTAGCCTGTCAAGAATATTTCCTGCAATTAAATCATCATAATAGACATTCTTGTTTCTTAAATTCTGGTCTACTTTTTCAGTAAATGATTGCATCTTGTGCGGCATGTTTTCGAACTCAATAAACCACTCATGAAAACTTTTACCAACGCCATTATTGATTAATGGCGCTACAGTGAACTCAATAATTTTTATGCCTTCTTCGTTCGCAGCTTTTAATAAAGCGTATTCCACCTCCTCGCTAATCACATGTTCTCCAAATGCCGAAATAAAATGCTTTGTACGTCCGCTTACTATTAATCTATATGGGTTGGTGCTAGTAAACTTAACAGTATCGCCAATATTGTAAGACCATAGCCCGGCGTTATTATTAATAATCAGCGCGTAGTTCTCATTAACCTTTACATCTTTTAAACTGAGTCGTGTAGGGTTGTCGTTAAAGATTTCATTAGCAGGGATGAATTCGAAGTAGATACCAGAGTTAGTATTTAATAGTAACCCCTGTTCTTTATAATTGTCCTGGAAGGCAAAGAAACCTTCTGAGGCGGGGAATAATTCTATAGTATCTACAGGCTTACCAATGCTGTCTAAAAGCCTGGCCTTGTAAGGTTCAAAGTTTACTCCTCCTTGTACCATTACCGAGAAATTTGGAAATATATCCTTAATCTTTTTTCCGGTTTTTTCTGTAAGCCTGTCAAAGTACATCTGCATCCATGGCGGAATTCCGCTAATTAAAGACATGTCCTGATTAATTGTTTCATCTACTATCTTTTCAAGCTTCGTCTCCCAGTCATCTATACAATTTGTTTCGTAACTGGGCATTTGATTAGTTCTTAAATAACGGGGCACATGGTGATTAACAATCCCGCTAAGCCTGCCTGTCGGTATTCCTCCAACCCTTTCGAGCTCGGGTGAGCCACTTAAAAAAATTAGTTTTCCATCTGCGAAGCCATAATTTCCACTCATTGCCATATAACATAGTAAGGCGTTACGCGCAGTATTTATATGGTTTGGAATGGAGTCTTTTGTAATAGGAATGTATTTTACACCGCTTGTTGTTCCGCTCGTTTTAGCAAAATAAATGGGCTGCCCTTTCCATAATACATTGTGTTTACCTTCCTTAATTTTTTGGATATAGGGTTTAAGCTGTTCGTAATCCCTGATAGGAACAGTCTTCTTATAATCGTCGTATGTCTTTATATTTTCAAAGCCGTGTTCTTTTCCAAATTCTGTATTTGTGCCGGTTTTCATTAAGCTTTTAAGGATGTTTTCCTGATCAGAAACAGCGGTTTCCGTTCCTTTTCTTATTTGATTATATATATAGGAGGCAAAAGGCTTGGCAAATAAAGATTTTAAGTTCATACGAGGGGCTCGGAAAATACCGTTGTCAAAAGTATAAAACGCAACCGGATATTAAGAGATTTCAGTATGTATTGATTTTGCGATCACTCTTTTTTAATTTTTTAAGTTTTTACTTCTTGTAATACTATGGAAAACCCTACCTTTGCCGTCCTAATTTTAGAAAAGTTATGTTTGCAGTAGTAAAAATAGCAGGACAGCAATTTAAAGTACAGGCGGGGCAAAGCTTGTACGTACCCCACCTGCAAGGTAAGTCAGGAGACAAAGTTGAGTTTGGTGATGTGCTGTTAACTGATGACAATGGAAATCTTTCGACCGGTAGTGGAGTAACTGCAAAAGTTACTGCCGAAATAGTTAGCGATCTTGTGCAGGGCGATAAAGTAATCGCATTTAAAATGAAGAGAAGAAAGGGCTATCGTAAAAAGAAAGGTCATAGAACTCACTACACTCAAATTAAAATTGAAAGCATAGCTTAAATTGCTGATTTTGGATTTCGTATTTCTGATTTCATACTTCGAATTTCGTATTTCTGATTTCGGTTTTAAAATAAAATATTATGGCTCATAAAAAAGGCGAAGGTTCCGTAAAGAACGGCCGCGACTCGCAAAGCAAACGTTTAGGTGTAAAAATATACGGCGGACAACCAGCTATTGCAGGAAACATTATTATTCGTCAACGTGGCACGCAATATCATCCTGGTAAAAATGTAAGTCTAGGTAAAGATTTTACATTGTTCGCATTAACGGATGGATTGGTAGAATTTAAGAAAGGAAGAAACGACAGAACTACAGTATCAATACTTCCGGCAGAAGCAACTGCTTAAATAATTTTGACAGTTACGAATAAGTTTTTAATTTTAGTGAATATTTACTAACCATTAAATTTTAAAAACATGGCAACTGCAAAAAAAGCTGCTGCTCCAAAGAAGGCTGCTGCTAAAGCCGCCGCTCCAAAGAAAGCTGCTGCTAAAGCCGCCGCTCCAAAGAAAGCCGCTGCTAAAGCTGCTGCTCCTAAGAAAGCTGCTGCTCCTAAAAAGGCCGCTGCTAAAAAAGCTGGCGCTAAATAAACTTCTAATGGAGTTTACAGCAAGTAAAATAATCAAAGTCCCGGAAGCTCCGGGACTTTTTCATTCTATCTAATTATTTTAGTGAATTCTATCTCCTCTCACAGCTAAGTTTGTCATAACTTCTTTTTCATACTCCAACCATTCTTTCCATCTCAATCGTACCTTTTCTTTATCCTGGTAGCTCTCGGCCAGCTCTATAAATAGCGTATAATGGCCTGCTTCACTTTCCATAAAGCGGCGGTAAAAGTTAGAAAGGTAGTTGTCATTTAACCCTTCGCTTAATCGTTTAAAACGTTCGCAACTACGTGCTTCTATCAAAGCAAAAATCAACAGCTTGTCTAAAAAGCGTTCCTCGTCACTTCCGCCTTTTTTCTGAAATTCCGTTAGCTTGTTTACATATTCATCCTTTCGTTGCTTGCCTAATTTTAGGTTTCGTTTTTTTAATTCGAATAATACTAATCTAAAGTGTCCCCATTCTTCTGTAACTATAGGAGCTAACTCAGCTACCAACTTTTCCTTCTCGGGGTATCTTTGTATGAGTGAAATGCAACTGGTAGCAGCTTTTTGTTCGCAGTAAGCATGGTCAGTTAATATATCTTCGAGAGATATATTTACAAGATCAGCCCAACGTGGATCGGTTGGAAGCTGAAGGCCAAGTATGTTCTTTTGATTTTCTGTTGGTGTTTCCATAATAAGTCAAAATACGAAGTTCAAAATTCGAAAGGGGAATCAATATTAAACTTTTTACTTTTGAATTTTGAACTATCATCATTTATGAGAATCCTTCCCTTTATTATTTCTGCAATAATAACGGTTGCTTTAATTATTGTTTTAAATAATCAACTGCCTGTAAGTGGTAGTAAAACTCCTGTGTTAGGTTCATTTTTAAGCCCTCATCATGGCTTTTGGCAAAGTGCTGAAGCGGTAGATGAAAGTTTTAATGCCAATCTAAAATTTCCTGATCTTAGAGGTAAAACCACTGTTTATTTTGATGGCAGGTTAGTTCCTCATATTTATGCTGAGCAGGAGAGCGATGCCTATTTTGTTCAGGGGTATTTGCATGCAAAGTTTCGTTTGTGGCAAATGGAATTTCAGACACATGCTGCTGCCGGAAGGTTAAGCGAGATAATGGGAGAGGAAAGTGGAGGCACCAACTTTCTTAAAATAGACAGATTTTTTAGAAGGTTAGGAATGGTATATGCCGCTGAACAATCACTAAAAAAAATGGAAGCTGACCCTATAACAAAAAGCGAAAGCGATGCTTATACTGCAGGTGTAAATGCGTATATATCTTCTTTAAAACCAAATCAAATCCCTCTTGAGTATAAGCTGCTTAATTATAAGCCGGAGCCATGGACAAATATGAAAACATCGTTGTTTTTAAAATACATGTCGTACGATCTTGCCTCGGGTGAGTATGATTTTGAAATGACGAATGCTAAAAATATTTTCTCCCCTGATGACCTTGAAAAGTTATATCCTATATCTGCAGATAGTTTAGATCCCATTGTTCCAAAAGGAACTATTTTTAAACAGGCAAGCCTTGCTGTAAGGAAACCGGCAAGTGCAGATTCTATCTACTATCATTCAAAAGATTCGGTAAGTGTGCCCTTTAGCATGCGTCCTGACAAAAACAATGGAAGCAATAATTGGGCAGTGGCAGGTAGTAGAACAAAAACTGGCTCTCCCATTCTTTGCAACGATCCCCACCTTGGTTTAAATCTTCCTTCCCTTTGGTACGAGATGCAAATAACCACTCCCGCTTTCAGTACTTATGGCGCAAGCTTTCCGGGTGCACCGTCTATAGTTATAGGTTTCAATGATAATTGTGCATGGGGCGTAACGAATGCACAACGCGATATTAAGGATTACTATGAGATAAAATTTAAAGACAGCACCATGCAGGAGTACATGTTTAATGGTGCATGGACAAAAGCTACTTTTAGAAATGAAGTAATAAAAATAAAAGGACAGCGGTCTGTAACAGAAAAAATTGCAATGACCATTTTTGGACCTGTTATGTACGATATTAAGTATGGAAACAAGTTAAAGAATGGAAAGTATTATGCAGTACGTTGGAAGGCACATGACGCAAGTAATGAACTGCTTACTTTTAACAGATTAAACCGTGCAAAAAATTATATTGATTATTTAAATGCTATCAACAACTTTCAAACCCCAGGACAAAATTTTGTGTTTGCTTCTAAAACAGGCGATATCGCTATAAAACAACAAGGCCGTTTTCCGGCAAAATGGAGAAGACAGGGAGACTTTATAATGCCAGGCATTGATAGTAGTTATATGTGGGAGGGAAGTATTCCTATTAAAGAAAATCCCCGCGTGTATAATCCTGAAAGAGGTTTCGTGAGCAGTGCAAACCAGTTGCCGGTTGACGAAACATATCCTTATTATATCGGTGGATCATTTCCGCCTTACCGTGGTTTAATTATTAACAGAAAGCTTAGCGGAATGAATAATATCACCATACAGGATATGCAACAGATGCAAACGGATAACTATAATGTTTTTGCAGAAATAGCCAGACCATTGTTGGTAAGAAATATTGACAGATCAAAACTCACTAAAGATGAAGCTGCTTATTTTGATTTATTCAGAAACTGGAACCTTAGAAATGACATCAATGAACAAGGCGCAACGATCTTTAAAGTTTTTTGGGATAGCCTTGAAGTAGCAATATTCGGGGATGAGTTCTCTCAAACCCAACTGCCCTTAAGATGGCCCGACGAGTCGGCGTTGGTTGAAAACCTGCTTAAAGACATTGCTTATAAATTTGTTGATGATATAACAACCCCTGCTACTGAAAGACTGGACGAAATTGTTTTACGGGCATACAAAAAAGCTTATAAAGAATTGAGAAAAGCAGGCAATGAAGGAAGGTTAGCCTGGGGAAAATTTAAAGATACGGGTGTACGCCACCTGCTGAAGATACCCGCATTAAACAGGTTACATTTACCCATTGGCGGTGGTGAGCATATTATAAATGCCACTAAAGGTAATCACGGGGCAAGTTGGAGAATGGTGGTCCAGCTAACTAATAAAATCGAAGCTTATGGCGTTTATCCCGGTGGCCAAAGCGGCAACCCCGGCAGCAAATATTACGACATGTTTATTAATACATGGGCAAACGGGAAATATTATCCATTATTATTTATGAAAGCAGATGAAGCAAAAAGTAGCTCACAAATAAGATGGACAACGACTTTTTCTAAAAGCTAATTTTATTTATTAGAATGAGAAATGATAAAAAAAGTTTTCACTGCCTCCTGCTCAACTATTCTTAGCAATTATTTACTCATGAAATTTATAGTCTCCTTTTTTCTTACGGTTTTATTGAGCTTTGCAGGTACACTCTTTTTTCCGTGGTGGATTATTGCTGTGGCTGCTTTTGCGGTTGCTGCACTTATTCATATGCGTCCTCTTGCATCTTTTATTGCAGGGTTTCTTGCTTTGTTTGTTTTATGGGGAGCCCAGGCTAGTTATTTAGATGCTAAAAACCAACACCTGTTAGCAACAAAAATGGCTTCCGTTCTTCCATTAGGCGGCTCATATATTGCTTTGATTTTGTTTACTTGTTTTATTGGTGGACTTGTAGCAGGAATGGCTGCATTAACGGCCAGCTTTTTAAGAAGAACAACGGGCAATAAAGTAGTAGGTAAAAATGGTCATGAAACGCGAAAACGTGTTATGCTAAAAGAACGTCACTTCTAAAAGATTTACAATTACATAAACACAGCTTACTCAAAAACTTTTCCTACGTTTCTATGTGCATGAGTGGTTAAAAAAATATTCTGCCTCAATCTTTATAATCCATTTTATTTCCACCTGAATTACTCTTGCGATGAGATCATTTTTTTTATTACTATTAAATATATTATTTGTTCTTAAGGCAATTGCAGGAAATGTAACCGGACGCATAACTGATGATAAGATCAACCTTGCCTTCTCTTCAATTACTGCTAAAGAAACAAAGCAAGGTACTTTGTAAAAGGTTTGGAGGATAGTAATCTTAGTTTTTCTTTTTTCAATTTTAGTCGGATTTTTGTTTTGCAATGCACTCCTCTGCACGGAAATTATTGTAAGTGGAATTTTATTTTTACCGTTTGCAATCAAAGGCCGGTTGAGGTCTAAAATGAACATCTATGGCTTTATTACACAATCGTGTTTCTCAAAGGGAACTGAAAGAACGTTTATACCAGGAAACTGAACCGAGAACCACTCTTAGTTTTTACCAGTATCATCCTATTCAAAATCCACAAGAGTTTAGAGATGAGTTGTATAAAGCCTTATTTCCTTTAAAAGTTTACGGAAGAATTTATGTAGCTAATGAAGGCATCAACGCACAGGTAAGTGTTCCTTCTCCCAACTTCAACGCTTTAAAAGATATTCTTTATTCATATGATTTTCTTAATGGCATCCGGCTCAATATTGCTGTTGACGACGATGGCAAATCGTTTTGGGTATTAAAAATTAAAGTGCGCGAAAAAATTGTAGCTGATGGAATTGAAGATCAAACTTTCAACATGGTTAATAAAGGCAGGTATGCTGATGCGATTAAGATGAACGACCTGCTTGACGATCCTGATACGATAGTGGTAGATATGCGTAATCATTATGAATATGAAGTAGGGCATTTTGAAAGTGCGATTGAAGTACCAAGCGATACTTTTCGTGAACAGTTGCCTATGGCAGTAGAAATGTTGAAGGACAACAAGGATAGGAACATCGTTATGTATTGTACCGGTGGAATACGTTGCGAAAAGGCCAGCGCTTTTATGTTACATAACGGTTTTGACAATGTTTTTCATTTAGAAGGTGGTATTATAAATTATGCACAGCAGGTAAAACAGCAAGGGATTGAGAGCAGGTTTAAGGGGAAAAATTTTGTGTTTGACGATCGGTTAGGAGAGCGGATAACTGAAGATGTAATTGCTAAATGTCATCAGTGTGGTAAGCCTGCAGATACACATACCAACTGTAAGAACGATGCATGTCATTTGCTTTTTATTCAATGCAGGGAGTGTTCGCAGAAGTATAACGGCTGTTGTTCTGCTGAATGTCAAACTGTTTATCATCTTCCTTTCGAAGATCAAAAGAAGTTGCGGGAAGGAAAGCAAAATGGAATAATGGTTTTTAATAAATCCCGGTTACGTTTGCGGCCGTCTATTAAAGAGATGCAGGATATGAGGTTTGAGAAGTAGAAAGAGGTGAGTCATTAATGTACCTTACAAACAACAGGGTTAGCATTGCCAGTTAACGTTAATAACAACATATTTCTTATCGTTATTTGAAATAGATGTAAAGCCTGAATAAGTGGGAAGGGCTAATTTCCGAAAGATTGTAAGTGGTAAATCAGTTGGTGTTTTAAGGCCCGCCTTGCAAAAAAAAGGGTGCAGAACACTCACCATTTTATGTGGCTTATCTCAACTTCACCTACAACAAACACGCTGCCGCAAACTACTATCATATCTTCTTTATGGGCTTTGTTAACTGCATCTTGTAAAGCTTCATTTACATCAGGATAAGATCGTCCTGATAATCCAAAAGTTTTAGCTTTATTCATCAGTTCTGTTTCCGGTAAAGCTCTGGCAATTTGCGCTTTCGTAAAATAATAATGTGCATAAGGAGGTAGCAACGAAAGTATCTTATCTATCTCTTTGTCTTTTACGATGCCAATAATGATGTGCAGTTTGTGAAACTCGCAATGCTCTAACTGAGAGGTTAATTGTTTAATACCATCTTCGTTATGTGCCACGTCAAAAACGGTAAAAGGTGAATGATGAACTACTTCCCACCGGCCATGCAAGCCCGTTATTTTTTTTGCATGCGCGAAGCCTTTTTCAACATCCTGCTCTTTAATATCCCATCCCTGTTTTTGAAGTATATGAACTGCTTCCAAAACAGTCAGCAGATTTTGGGTCTGGTATAAACCAGTGAGATCAAGAGCATAATCAGTCCTTTCATCAACGTGTGACTTTGCAACCGTTACTATTAAACTATTGTTTTCGTTTCTCCATTCGGGTATCCATCTTTCTTCGTTCGCAAAACATAATGGGGCATTTAATTGCCGGGCTCTTTCTTTAAAGATGTATTTTGTTTGTGGCAGCGACTCACCCACTACCACAGGCACTTCACTTTTAATAATGCCGGCTTTCTCAACAGCTATTTTGTCTAAACTGTCTCCTAATATATTCATGTGATCCCAACCAATGTTCGTTATAACAGAGAGTAGGGGAGTTATAATGTTAGTGCTGTCAAACCTTCCTCCGAGGCCGGTTTCTATTACCGCAATATCAACCTTTTGCTGTGCGAAGTACTCAAACCCCATAGCAACCGTTATTTCAAAAAATGATGGCTCTATCTCTTCTATCAGCGGTTGAATTCTTTTAGTGAAATCTATTACAAATTGCTCTTCCACTTCCTGCCCGTTTACTTTAATCCTTTCCCGAAAAAAAAGTATTGGGATCTATAAAAAGCACAAATGGTGCAAGTTCAGTGAAAGCAGGCCTTGTTATTCTGCGGCTATAAGCAAAATTAATTGAGTTTTCTTGATTCAATTTTCTCGAAATAAAAAAACTCGGAAAGAGGCTTCCATAATGTCTATCTACTATATTCTTTACAGAGGCGCTTCCTAAATTTGAATTAGTATGCTCGTACCTTAAACCAACCTTGTAAAGAGTTTTAGGATCCGGTGCAATATTTAATAGGGCATAAGCGGCAGCAATATTTTCCTTCAATTCATATTTATCAGACAGGGCTTTGTCTGTGTTCCAGGTATTTTGAACAAACTTATCTACCTGTACTTCATTTTTGAAAGTGGAAACAGTGCTTTTAATACCTGCTTCCAAGGCAACTTTCTGCCCAAGTTTTCTTGTATAATCTATAGTTTGAACCCAAATTTGTATGGGAGTAATTTTGCGGCTATTCAATTTGTTTTCAAATAAAAAAGTACCAGCGCCGTTATAATATGAATTTATATAATCGCCCGGATTATCATTTCTATAAAAAAGGTAATCTACATTAATTGATACCTTTTCGTCTTTGGTAAGTGTGTGCTGAAGATTAAGATTAGCATTATAATTCTTCCAGTCCGAACTGTGTTCATCAAATACCTTTATTAAAGTGTCTGGTTGATGATTAGTATTTATAGTACTTAAATTTTTGGCACCGACAAAAACATAGTTATCAGAAGCTGAAATCAAACCACCGATCACTGTTTTTTTGCTAAGCTCATAATCAAGCCCCAGTCGGCCGATAATGTTCCTAGTGTTAAGTTAAGTATAAAATGACGTAAATGTATTGTATATTTGTAAAACCCATTACAAATGATACGCTACACTATTAAGTTAACAAAATCGGAAGTAGAAGAGCTTATGGTTATCATCAATAAAGGTTCACATACTTCTCAAACATTCCGGGTTGCTTACATTCTTTTAAATTGTGATGAAGGTAAGTATTCTGAGAAAGTCACTAATGAACAAATAAGTAAGGTTCTTAAAGTAGGAATGCGAACAATAGACAGAGTAAAGAAAAAGTTCATTGAAGAAGGTTTAGAAGGAGCTCTTGAAAGAAAGCCTACGGCACGTATTTATGAAAAGAAGATGGATGGCGATACTGAGGCTAAGCTAATCACACTATGCTGTAGCGAGCCACCTAAAGGATTTGCCAAGTGGTCATTACGGTTGTTAGCAGACAAGATGGTTGAACTAAAATACGTGGAGAGTATAACACATGTTACCGTAAGGAGCGTTCTAAAAAAAACGAACTTAAGCCTTGGAAAACCAAAGAATGGGTAATACCACCCCAGAGCAATAGTGCCTTTGTAGCAAGTATGGAAGCTGTGTTGGATGTTTATAAAAGACCGTATGATGTTGATTATCCGGTAGTTTGTATGGATGAGATGCCCAAGCAGTTAATAGAGGAAGGAAGACCTTCAATTGCAATGAAACCTGGCCAGGAAGCAAGAGTAGATTGTGAGTACATAAGGAATGGAGTAGTAAATATCTTTATAGCTAATGAACCTTTGAAAGGAAAACGATTTGTAGAAGTTACAGAATTGAAGACTAAAAAAGATTGGGCAACATTTATTAAAACGATTGCAGATAAAGAATATTCAGAAGCAAAAAAGATAACCCTTGTAATGGATAATTATAATACTCATGTTGCATCAGCATTTTATGAAACGTTTGAGCCTGCAGAAGCAAAAAGGCTTTGGGATAGATTTGAATTTGTTTATACTCCTAAACATGGTAGTTGGCTAAATATGGCAGAGATAGAATTACATGTATTAAATGGTCAATGCCTTAAAAGACATATATCTTCCATAGAGAAAATTAAAGATGAAATTCATGCCTGGCAAACTGATAGGAATAATAAGCTCAACAAAATAAATTGGCAGTTCACAAACAAGGATGCCAGAATTAAATTGAAAAAACTTTATCCGTCAATTAACGATTAACTTAACACTGGTATTTATTAATGGATTAACAACTCATTCCGACATTCTTTGGTATGGTCAGAATGCAAATAAAGGAATATGCATTTTTGCTTTTGGAAAGTACAAACTCAAATTGCTTGAGATTCATAATCCTGATATAAAAGTGATTTTGCCTATAGAAGTGACT
>MWYU01000626.1 GCA_002050375.1 Chitinophagales bacterium 62-2 | reverse complement strand
GGTAATAGCAACAGAAGTTATGTGGCAGAACAAAGTGAGCCGCTTGCCTATCAAAAACCAAAAACAGAAGTGTCTATTGTAGGAGAAGATTTTTATATAAATCGAAAATCTACTTCCAAAGGCAGGGAATGGAAAGGGTATAGAATTGAAGGCTTGTTGCCTAACCTGTTCTCGATGCTGCCTCAAAGCTCTTAAATCTTAACATGGGTTGTGTTCGCCACTTTATAAATCGAGTTGAACGCTTCTATCTGGACGACCTGGACATGAGGACTACTCTTCCGGCAATAAAACTGGTGTCTTTAATAGCTTAATCTTTACTGCCACCCTTAACTTTATTAATAGAAAATTGCAAAGCAGGGTTGAAATTAGGATTGGGTTTTGTAGGTATTGGAGCGTTAACTTCCTTCTGCCAACTTAGTAACCGGTCGTGCAGTTTTTTTGCCATTGCAGGATTTTTTGATGCTAAATTATTACGCTCTCCCAAATCCTCTTTAAGATTATAAAGTTCTAATGCATTGTCTTCATAATATTCGTGAAGCTTCCAATCTCCCAATCGAATAGCTGCTCCCGGCCGTGTACGGAAAGCCGGATCGCGGCCATCATCGGTACCAGAATCATAAGCTTGAAGGTAGATAGGAAAATGCCAGTAAAGAGGGCGTTCGGCTAATGTTCCGCCCTTTAGAACAGGCAAAAAGCTTTTTCCATCCAACCTGGAATTTTTTGACCTTATAGATAAAATATCTAAAATGGTAGGATAAAAATCCATATTCGTTACAGGAACATCTGTTTTAGAGCCTTCAGCAACTTTACCAGGCCAGCGTATTATTAATGGTACTCTAATCCCACCTTCATAATAGGAACCTTTACCTGCCCGTAACGGGTCTTGATAAGATATGTTTCGTATTCCACCATTATCCGATGTAAAAATTACAATCGTGTTTTTAGTAAGCTTTAATTCATCCAACTGATGTAAAATGCGACCAATATTGACGTCAAGAGATTCTATCATTCCCGCATATGTTGCATGTTTTTGCCCGCTGGTTTTTGTTTTCCTCTCATATTTTTCCTTAAGGGTTGGTGGCACCTGCAGGGGAGTATGGACAGCGTAATACGGCAGGTAAAGAAAAAATTGCTTTTTGCTGTTTTCCTTGAGGAAGGATACAGCCTCAGTAGTTAACCTGTCAGTTAAATATTCTCCCGGGGGGCCATCTTTTATAGCGGGAATTTTGTAAGGCGAAAAATAACTTGGCGGATTGCCTTGGTTTGTTCCACCTACATTATAATCAAAACCTTGTGTTTTTGGATCTTTACCTATGTGCCACTTGCCAATGTTGGCAGTATAATAACCAGCCTGTTGAAGAGCTTCACTTAAAGTAAAAATGCTATCAGCTAAAATTTCTATATTTTTTACCGGGATTAATTTTCTGCTTGCTTCATCACCACGTTCGGATGTTCCCACAGTATAAATTCCATGTCGCGGAGTATTCATACCAGAAAATAAACAGGCTCTGCTGGGAGCACAATTCGCAGCTGCAGTATAGGCATTTGTAAAGAGCAAACTTTGTTTTGCCAAAGCATCAAGATTAGGTGTTTCATAAAACTTACTACCCATAAAACCTACATCTTTCCAACCTAAATCATCGGCAACGATTAAAACAATATTTGGTTTATCACTCGATGTTGAAGTTTGCGAAGATGTAACGTTGGCAAAGTGGATTAAGAAAAAGAAAACCGGAAAAACTTTTAAATATTTCATTATACTGTAATGGTGTATGCTAAAATTAGATCGTAAACGGAACTTAATGACAATACTGTTTATTATGCTTCGTTGTCTTTTGCGCAAACATTTTATGAGCAAGGCACTTTTTAACTATTAATGGCGTTAATGAAACTTATTTAAGACTTGATTAATGAGGCGAACACAATTACTACAGATGAGTTTTTGCTATTGGCAATTTAGCATGGGTTGCTTTTAGCCAGGCTTCTAATTTCTGATTCAACCTTTTCACAACATCTGGATTTTCATCACGCACATCGGAATGTTCATACTTATCTTTTTTCAAATTAAAAAGTTCATAAGGCGCGCCTTCATACCGTTTTATTAATTTCCATTCTCCGTCACGGATAATACTATAAGGAACCACATCAGGTGTTCTGTAATGCGGAAAATGCCAATAAAGCGGAACTTCTTTTAGCCGTTTCTTGTAAAACACAGGACTTATATCGCGACCATCAATCTCTTTTTCTGGTAATGAAGTGTTGGTTAATTTACAAATGGTTGGCATAATATCAACTGTTGATACAGGTAAATCAGATACTGAACCTGCCGCTATCTTTCCTTTCCAGCTAAAAATTAAAGGGACTCTAATGCCGCCTTCGTAGGGATAACCTTTGCCTGAGCGTAATGGTGAATTGTCTGTAGGACCGATCAAACCTCCATTGTCTGAAGTAAATATTATAATGGTATTATCTAACAACTTATTCTCTGCTAAAGTATTCATCAATTTTCCAATTGCCTGGTCCATATTTTCAACCATTGCCGCATATACCGGATTTTTCTGCTGATCTACCACCTTCTTCGATTCATATTTCCCCACCATATCCTTTTTAGCCATCAATGGGGTGTGAACAGAATAAAACCACATGCTTACAAAAAATGGCTTATCCTTTTGTTGGTCAATTACTGTTTTTAGCTCTGATGACAAACGATCCTCAAGGTACTCTCCTTTGCTGCGTGGTGCCAGGTTGGGGAATCCTACTCCTTTCTCGTTGGTATACGGATCAAAATAATTTACAGGTTGCCCCATATCGTTGCCTGCAATATTTAAGTCGTAACCTTGTTTTTCAGGATAATAATCATCTGTGCCTAAGTGCCATTTACCGATATGACAGGTAAAATAACCCGCCTGTTTCAATAACTCAGCAAGGGTAACTTCGCCTAATTCCATCCAATAGGGATTGGATGGTGTTCTAAGTTTCTTGTTCCCGTTATCCTCAAAAGGTTCAGGCGGTTTTACGTCAGTCGTGTTTAGTTGAAAACGGGCACGTATCCAATCAGTAATTCCTATTCTTGCGGGATATCTCCCCGTTAAAAGGGCAGCCCGGGTGGGTGAACAAACTGCACATGCAGCATAAGCATTCGTAAAAATGATTCCCTGTTGCGAGAGTTTATCTATGTTAGGCGTTTCGTAATATTTACTTCCCATGAAGCCTACATCTTTCCAGCCCAGGTCATCTACTAAAAGCAATACAATATTTGGTTTGCCTGTCTTCTTTTGTTCCGGTTGTCCGTATACTGTTATAGCAAAAACAATTGCTGTCATACTCAGTATTGCTTTATTTACATACCACATAGTCTTAATTTACCTATTCGTTAATAACCTGTATTTTGAACGAGCTTTGGATTAGCCTTTATTTCATTTAAAGGAATGGGATACCGTGTCATGAAGTCTTTTGCATTAGCTGCACCTCCTCTTGCCATAGCCTTTGAAATCAGTTTTCCCTGCCGGATCAGATCCATTCTGCGCATTCCTTCAGCTACAAATTCCCAACCCCTTTCATCGAGGAGAGCATCGCGTAAAGCTTCTTTGGATGAAAAATCGGAAACGCGATACTCAGGAACACCGGCCCTTTTCCTAATCAGGTTTAACAGGTCTACCGATTCCTGGTTCGGTCCGCTAAGTTCATTCAGTGCTTCAGAACGATTAAGCAATATTTCAGCATAACGGATCATTGGAACATCGTTTCCATGATTAGCACCAACCCCGGCGGGATCAGGAACATATTTAAAACACCGAACGGCTCTTCCGGCATCAGCAGAATTGAGCAGATCGTGCACTTTCCCATTAGGCTCCGTATAGTTAAAAAGAAACCAGGACAATCGCTTGTCAGCCGGGTTGTAAGTTTTAACCCAGTTATTGTATACGCAAAATTGGGCTCCGAAATTTGTCCAGTTACTCTGTATCGGGTAGTTGGGAGGAAAAGCATGCGCCATATAAGTATTTGAATGGATTGTAGCCAATGCCGGACTGGTAAATACAACCTCATCGTTCACTTCGTTCTGAACTGCAAACATGTTTTTTATGTCGCCGCTGAATAACTTATACTTATTCAGGTCTACAACCTGCTTGTTTATATCAGCAGCTTTTTGCCACTGGCGTGTATTTAAATAAAACTTTCCCAGTAAACCAAGGGCGGCACCTTTAGTTGCTTTTCCCCAAAGACTTTGTGTTAGCGGCAGATCATTTGCCGCTGCTTCAAGTTCACTTGAAATAAAAGTATTCATCTCTTCATCGGTAGCACGTAAAGGCTCAAAGTTCAGTTCAGCAGTCGTAGTAACCAAAGGTACAGGTCCGAAAAGCTCCCATAAATAGTAGTAATCTGCGGCACGGATAAACCTCGCTTCAGCTTTATACTGTTTTAATTTATCTGCTGATAAACCGGACACTTTATCAATATTGTCCAGCAGTGAATTTGCGTTCCTGATACTTTCATAATATTGCTGCCAGGGATTGGAAAACATAGTTGATTGAGAGTCCCAGTTGAAAGAGGAAAATAAAATTGTAGTCGTCTCTAAACTTCCTCCCCAGGCCCACATGATATCTCCTGCAAATTCATTTAAAATATACATTCGGTCGCGCATGTTTGCAGTCACTACCATATTGCTATAGGAAGAAACAAGAACGCTATTAATCCCCTGCTCAGTTTGTAGAAAAGTGGCGGGATCGTACTGCGTATATACCTCCTCCTTAAGAAAATCTTTTTCGCACGAAGACAATGAGAAAACAGCTATGGCTATAAATACTATACTGCTTTGTTGAATTATTTTTTTCATGGTCATTGTTATTATTAATGAATACTAAAACTCTATGTTGGCTCCAATTCTCAAAACCCTCGCTGTAGGATAATTATTGTAACTGCTCTTTGCTACAGTACTTCCGTCACCGGTTTGGTTAGCTTCAGGGTCATAACCATCAAAATCAGTGATAGTAAATAAATTCTCACCCGAAATAGTAAGCATTAAAGATTTGAACAATTTAAAATTGTGCAGAGGAACATTGTAACTGAGTGTCACATTTTTTAGTCGAACGAAAGATGCATCCTGTACAGTATAAGAGTTGATCATTTTTCCACCGCCGAAATAGATTGCAGAATTAACACCGGAAGGATACCCGGTATTTGGATTTTGAGGAGTCCAGCGGTTTACGTAATGCTCCGTCATAATATTACGATCGAAGTTTATTGGGAACATCGACTCTAATACATTAGCATTAAATGTTTGAATGCCTTTAACGCCAAGCAAATAAATTTCGAGATTGAAATTTTTGTAAGAAAAAGAATTGTTCATACTATACGAAACATCAGGAAATGGTTTACCCAAAATTGTGCGGTCGTTGGCATCAATCTTACCGTTATTGTCATAATCCAAAAAGATGGGTTGCCCGGGTTTAGCAGTAGGCTGTGCCGAATTCGCTATATCATCTTTCGCCTGGAAAATTCCTGTAACCTGGTATCCGTAAAAAGCTCTCATTGGTAAACCCTGCCTAACAATGGCAAAACCGGGAATGTTGGCAACAATGCCACCGGTAATAATATCACCAACATACTGAGGCAATTCGACAACGTTATTTTTCAAGGTAGAAAATGTAAGATTTGTTGTCCAGTTAAATTTACCGGTAAGGTTGCGGGAGGTGAGCGAAACGTCAATGCCGGAATTTTTTACCGTACCGAAATTGGTACGGATGTTTGAGAATCCTGTTGACATTGGAACTGGCTTGCTAAACAACTGGTCAATTGAATTCTTTATGTAATACTCTATATTTCCGGATATCCTGTTGTTTAGAAAACCAAAATCCAAACCGAAATTATACTCTTCAGTAGTTTCCCAGGTTAATTCCGGATTTGGAATCCGGGCAGGTTGTGCACCGCTTAATTCTACTCCCCCTAAAACCGTATTTCCACCGGCAACAAATGTTGGAATTGTTTCGAAATTACTAATCCCCTCATTTCCCATTTGTCCGTACCCAAACCTCAATTTTAAGTTATTGACGAAGCTTATATTTTTCATAAACGGCTCTTCTGTTAGCCTCCAGCCAACTGCCAGGGATGGAAAAGTGGCATATTTGTTCTTGGCAGAAAAACGAGAGGTTCCATCTCGTCTTACGGTAGCGGTAAGTAAGTATTTCTCACGAAAAGTATAATTTACTCTTCCTAAGTAAGACTGTAACTTATAAACCGTTTTAGAAGAACCAACCTGGTTGGTTAGGGCATTTCCGCTTTGTAGTAAATTCGTGTTTGTAACATCCGAAAGAAATCCGGTAGCATTTGATCTTTGAGTAAGTGTTCCAAATTTTTCCCGGGTTGACCCTGCCAAAAAAGTTATATGGTGTTGTCCAAAAATTCTGTCATAATTGATCAGTCCTTCCATTAACCAGTAGTTGACATTAGTGCTGACAACATTGCCAATGCCCCCGTTTGCTACTCCCCTTTGAGTAGTACGATCCGAATATTCATCATTCCTGATGTTATTAATATTTCCTCCAATTCGTACCGTTGCCTTTAGCCCCGGAATTACCTGGTACTCGCCAAAAGTGTTACCGTAAATACTGTTATTCTGTTCCCGGTAATCGTATCCGTAAGCCAGCGCAACCGGGTTGTCTAAAGCTATACTGGCATTTCTTTCATATTCTCCATTCTCTTTCTTGTTGGGACTTAAACGCGGATCGAACATAAGTGCAGCATTTAATGGGTCGGCATTTTCCCCTCCTGAATTACTCTCGTTTGCAATCTTGTCCTTTACATTCAGGCTTGCGCTCATATTAATACCAAATCTGAATTTAGTACTGGGATTAACTTCCAGGTTCAACAAGGCATTATACTTTTTAAACCCTGAGCTAACCATAATTCCGTCCTGGTCAAGATATCCAAGCGAGGCATAATACTTCGACTGTTTAGTACCACCACTTATTGATAACTGGTGATTTGTCGCTACGGCATTTCTAAACAACTGATCCTGCCAGTTAGTACCTTCTCCGGCGGCAGCAATCTTATCTGCCGTATATGGTATAGTTAGACCTGCATCTTTACTGATATCATTAATCATCTGCATATACATGGTAGCATTCAAAACATCAAACTTATAGGAGGGTGACTGATAGGCGAGGAAAGTGTTATAGGAAACCTTTGCAGCACCTTCTTTACCTTTTTTGGTTGTTATCAATAAAACACCATTTGCAGCCCTCGTACCATAAATAGCTGCTGCCGAAGCATCTTTTAAGATTTCTATACTTTCAATGTCGGCAGGATTAATATTGGCAGTATTGCCGCCGGGAAGTCCGTCGATAACTACCAAAACGTTGTTACTACTGTTGATAGAACCCGCTCCACGAACTGTTATATTTAAACTACCTCCCGGTTCTGCATTTGCCTGGGTTACATTTACACCTGCGGCTTTTCCTGAAAGAAGCTGAAGAGCATTCGTTGCTACTCCCTTCACAAAATCCTTCGCACCAACTGAAGCAACAGATCCGGTTAAATCGCTTTTTTTCTGAGTACCATATCCTACTACCACTACATCTCCTAACGCTTTAGACTCGGCCATCATTATTACATCAACGGTTTTTCGATTGTTTACTTTAATACTTTGAGTGGTAAAGCCAACGGAAGTAAAAATAAGCGTAGCATTTCCAGGGGCAGGAATACTATAATTACCTTCAGTATCTGTGGCAGTAATTGCTTCCGTCCCTTCAACTTTGACCGTTACACCTGGCAAGGAACTCTGACCATCAGTAACCTTGCCTTTTATAACTGTTGTCTGCGCAAAGCAGGTTGTTATAACTAATAATTGAAAAAAGAGAAACAGAAAACCTTTACATAGCAGCTTTCGATATAAAGAAGGTAAACAAGATACATAACGGTGAAATAAGTTCTTTTTCATAGCACGAGCATGAGTTTTTAGATGTGAATTAGGAGAAGCGATATTATCCAATTTGATGGAGTTAATGTGTGGTTTTAAAGATAATTGATATGTAAATATCAATACACTGTCTTTTAAAATAATTACTTTGTTCCTGAAGTAAAATTTTGAGTAGCAACTGCTGCGCGGTTATTTCTCCTTATTGGTTATAGAAAATCTAAAGGTTTTCCTGCTTATCAAACAGCTCAATATAACAAAACTACTGTTTTTGATAGCTGATCATCGACCTTCACTTTCTTAGCTATTAGCCCTACAACGAATTTTAAGTCAGGACAGAAAAGCAAATAATATTTCCTAAATTGCTCTAGCT
>MWYU01000502.1 GCA_002050375.1 Chitinophagales bacterium 62-2 | reverse complement strand
GGGTATTGTTGGCGACAAAATGCCAATAGCATACATGAACGCGGAACACCTCCTAATCCCGATAAATGTATTAGCGAGGGAACTCTTTGGAAGTTGGTGGATGGAATGGCCTACAACTCATTTGCAAAAGGTAGATAAGGAGTATTTAAAATACGTTTGCAATCACGACCTAATAATCACATTGACGAAGTTCCTGACATTGTTAAAAAGTATTAAGTAACGATTAAAAGGTTTCTTGTAAGCACCGGTTCTTTCTATTTATACCAAACTTGAAGCTTAATAACCAACATAAATAACAGCCAAATGAAAAATTTTATTATCGCAGCCTTATCCTTATCAATGTTTTTACCGGTAACATCACTGCATGCACAAACACCAGTTACGAGTGTTGAAGCAGAAACCGGAGTATTAACTGGCGTTACTATTGCTCCGCAAGCTGGCAGCTCGAGCGGCCCTTATGTAACAGGGTTTGATGCGGATGGGGATAAAGTTACTGTAACGGTAAGCGTGCCAACGGCAGCTAATTATAAACTGGAGATTCGCTACCGCTCCTCCTTCGGCGCCAAGGTTCAGGATGTGTATGCCAACAATGTATTCGTAGCCAACCTAAATTTCCCTCAGTCCGCTGACTTTGTAAACTTAAATGCCGGCTCTGTTTTTTTAAATGCGGGCAACAATACTATAGCTGTACAAAAGAATTGGGGATTTATGGATGTAGATAAGCTGAGCATTTATACAATACCTGCAAATGTTTATAACATCACCACAGCTTTAATTGATGCCCAGGCTACTGCCTCCACGCAAAGCCTTTATAACTTTATGCGTTGGCAATTCGGAAAGAAAATTATATCGGGACAGACTAATGATTTTTATGACAGCATTAAAAATGTAACGGGAAAATCGCCATTGCTTCGTGCCTGGGATATGGCAAGCTATTCGCCAATGTATGCCTACAATTGGATGAATGGAGGTCATGCTTTTGGCGCTGTGGACAACCAGGATGCAGAGAAGGCAATAACATGGTATAACAGTACAGGTAAGAAAGGGATAGTAAGCTTTCACTGGCATTGGCATTCACCATCGGGCAGTACACCCGGTAAAAACACTTTCTACACCGCCGAAACCACTTTTGATGTATCGCAGGCTGTAATTAGCGGAACAGCGCAAAACACAGAAGTACTGCGCGACATTGATGCGATTGCCGTACCACTAAAAAAGCTGAGAGATGCAGATATGCCTGTGCTTTGGCGCCCCTTGCACGAAGCCGGAGGACGCTGGTTTTGGTGGGGAGCTAAAGGCAGTGCGCCTGCAAAAGCTTTATGGGATATTATGTACGACAGGCTTACCAACTTTCATGGGCTGCACAATCTTATATGGGTATGGTCGAGCCCCGAAGCCGATTGGTACCCTGGCAATAGCAAGGTGGATATGATAGGTTATGACTCTTATCCCGGCAACTACAACTACACCACGCAAAAAAACATGTTCGATAATTTATACAACATTACCAATGGGCAAAAGTTAATTGCACTAACCGAGAACGGACCAATACCCGATATTCAAAATTCGCTTAGCGCCGATGCGCCGTGGTCTTACTTCATGTCGTGGAATGATCTGGTGTTTAAGCAAAATACCCTGCAACATATCCGGGAGGTTTATGCAAATCCTAACCTGCTCACACTGGAAAATTATGCAACCGCCCTGCCCATTGTTCTGTCAGGATTTAATGCAACTGCGGAAGGAGCTAAAACGAAAATTGACTGGTTTACTTCTTCTGAACAAAACAACGACCGCTTCGAAATTGAACGCTCATTTGATGGTATCAATTATTTTAAGCTTGCAACGGTAAAGGGCAAGGGCAATTCAGCTATAGGGCATCAGTATATTACTTACGATAACAATCCTTCAAGGGGCACTAATTATTACAGGCTGTTGCAATATAATTTGGAGGGCAGCCCTACGCTTTATGGAGTAAAAACGGTGAGCTTTAATCTTGCCGGCCGGCCAACAGTAAAAGCATATCCTAATCCATCAACCCGCAACTTAGGTATCCTGTTAAGTAATTATGAGGGTAAAAAGGTTAGTGTAAGTATGGCTGATATAAGCGGCAGAATAATTTCTAGGCAAGTAATACGAACTAACAATGATCAGGGATTTTATAAATTGAATACAAGCCGTACTATGAAGGGGCAGTATATTCTGCATGTAACTGGCGAAGGCTTACAACAAAGTATCAAAGTGATATTGCAATAAACAAACGGTTAACATGATGATTAATTCAAATCACAGCTCAATAAACATTCTCTATAAAAGCGGGAGCAAGGGATATGCTATGATACCTAAATGGCTTAAAAGCACCTTGCTTGCTTTATTACTTGTAAATGTTTGTTTTGCTCAAAGCGTGACCCCGAGAATAAAACTTAACCAGTTGGGCTTTTATCCTAATGCGCCAAAGGTGGCAATAGTAACAGGTGATATATCTGCTAATAATTTTTACATCACCTCAACCAATCTTAGAGATACTTTTTTTACTGGCACTTTAAGCGCTGAAAAGAAGTCTGCTTACTCAACAACCAAAACAAGAACTGCTGATTTTTCAAGCCTTACAAAAAAGGGAAGTTTTGTTGTGCTTGTTAATGGTATAGGTCATTCTTATGTTTTTGAGGTGGGTGATGATGCAAACAAACAGGCAGCAGTGTCAACAATCAAAGGATACTATTTTCAACGGGCTTCAATGCCTCTGGAAGAGAAGTATGCAGGCAAATGGCATCGATCTGCAGGGCATCCTGACGATGTCATTTACATTCATCCATCAGCCGCTACCAAAGAGCGCCCTGAAGGAACAGTGATCTCTTCACCGGGTGGTTGGTACGATGCCGGCGATTACAACAAATATATTGTGAATTCAGGCATCACCATGGGCACTATCTTATCAGCTTATGAAGATTTTCCCGATTACTTTAAGCTGGTAAATACCAACATTCCTGAAAGCGGCAATGCAGTGCCTGATGTTTTAGATGAAGCCATTTATAATCTTCGCTGGATGCTTACCATGCAAGACCCAAACGATGGTGGCGTATATAACAAATGCACCAATGCCTCCTTTGATGGGATGGTAATGCCAGGCGTAACCAAAGCACCACGTTATGTAGTACAAAAAGGAACGGGTGCAACGCTTGATTTTGCAGCCGTAACTGCACAGGCAGGCCGCATACTAAGTAATTACAAAAGACAACTTCCCGGCTTATCGGATAGCTGCATTAAAGCTGCAAGAAAAGCCTGGGCATGGGCGCTTCTAAATCCTGCTTTAGAGTATAACCAGGGCACTATGAATCAAACCTTCAAGCCTGCTGTTGTAACTGGTGGTTATGGAGATAGAAGTTTTAATGATGAATGGTTTTGGGCAGCATCAGAACTATACCTTACTACAAAAGAGAATACCTTTTACGAAGTAGTAAAACAACAAATGAAGGACGATGTGAACCTGCCGGGCTGGGGTAGTGTAGGAATGATGGGATACTATTCTTTTTTGCGGTTTAATAAAGAACTTCCTGCAGCAATCAGAGATAGTGTTGCGAAAATGAAAGACCGGATAATGAGTATTGCCAATGGATATATAGAGAAAGTTCCAGCCAATGCATTTGCTACAGTGATGGGGCAATCAGCAAGGGATTTTAACTGGGGTGGTAACTCAAATGCAGGTAACCAGGGCATCTTGTTAATCAAAGCTTATCTGCTATCAGGCGATAAAAAATATATTGATTATGCCGTTACAAATCTTGACTATTTATTAGGTCGTAATGCAACAGGGTATTGCTTTGTTACCGGTTTAGGAAGCAAGTCGCCAATCTTTCCGCATCATCGCCAATCTACGGCCGATGGTGTGGTTGAACCTGTTCCGGGGTTGTTGGCAGGCGGTCCAAATGCTGCTATGCAGGATAAATGCAAATATGAATTTACTGAAACGGAAACAGCCTATTCTGATACCGATTGCTCGTATGCTTCCAATGAAATTGCTATTAACTGGAATGCACCAATTGTATACCTTGCTAATGCCGTTGAAGCGTTGAAGGGCCAGGTTGGTTATGTGTCGAAGAAATAATTTATCAAATCAATCTTTGAATATGGAAATGAAGAACATAAACTATCGATTAGACAAATCAGCATTTCAGACCTTAAGTTTTGAAGATGCTGATAAAGCAATAAACAATTCTGCAGGCCTGTCGCATGAAGAAAGGATAAACTACTTTAACTATCTTATCAGTGTAGCATTTAGATTTTTAAACGGGCAGGGGTAAGTATGGATAAAACGATTTTTGCCCGTTAGTGTTTTTATGAAAGTTATGAATTAGCGTTACATGTCTTTATTACTTTGTTTCATTTAAGCTTATGTTCCGCTTGTAAGGAGATAATAACCTGAAAAGAGATCATAACAACAAAGGAGTGAAAAGTAAATATTATATCATTTCCATTCGCCCCGTATGATTTTTGCCAGCACATTACTTTCCCTGTTTTTATAACCATGACTTGTTATAGCAGTTAATAAAACAAATGATGCAATTAATGCTGCTACAGAAATATTCTGATGTAGTTGCCACCGTTTTATTGCAATCGCAATGAAAGACCAGATCCCAACTAACGAAGCTTCTCTTAGATTGCGTGTTCTTAGTAATAGAAGAAATAGACATACAGCAATAATGATCATAACAATTGTCCATACTTCTTCCCCGATAACCCCGCCTTTATAGTCAGTAGAGACCAGCCACGCTGCAACATTGGCAATTGTTGCTACCACTATCCATCCTAAGTAAAATGTAATAGGCCACCAGACAAATAATATTGTTTGTACCGGTTCGTCATCTAATTCAAGTCGAAGACGGACTGTAAGAATACAAAGGCAAATCAAAAGCAGCAGAATTACAATTACAGAAAGTCCAAGCCATTCGTTTAGCCAGCAAAACAGCCAAAGAACATTAGCTACATTGCTGATAGCTAACCAATACCCGGTACGGGAAACATAGTTTTTACGGTCTCCGTTTTTTAATAACGACCATTGATAGATGCAAGAACCAATAGATAGTAGAAATATAAAAGACCAAATGATGAAAGCGTAACCGGCAGGCGTAAATAACGTGTCATATTTATTACTTACTTCTCCAACCGTTTTATTTATAAACAAGCCTGTTCCTCCTATAAAGTTGGCGAACAGCATCAATATCAATGATATTGTATTTGTAAGGACTATTCTCCCCGAACTACTTTGCATGCGAACTATTTATGATGCTTCATTGTGGAAACAGCTATTTACTGATAAGGTTTAAAATTAAATTCATTCGATAGATTTTAAAAATAACTAAGTGCAATAAAACAGGAGGTGTTTTAAAGATTGAGACACACTGTAGTAAAAATTTTTGGATGCCGTGGTTGGTGTTGTTAGGAATGATATGAGCGTGGAGAGCACATGATCATTATGTTTATGAAAGTAGCGCTAATGCTGTAGGTAATAAACACCACCTTGCATCGATAAATTTATCCGTGTTCGCGGTTTCCCTTTGGAAGACATGCGAACAACTTCCTTGCTTTTTAATTAAAAGAACATCGATGAAGAACGATGATACAGCATGGACAATTTACCAAACTTTCCTTATCATTAAAACAGTTGTAAACCATAGTACCCAATAAGGGTAAATGAAACACAGCGGGTAATTACACCTATACAACACCATGTAATTAGTTTTTGAAGGGGAGCTCTAAAACCTATCCCCACAGCAAGGCTGACAGGTGCACCTACTGTTATTGTTCCTAAGAGCCCTAAACCTATAACGCCGTACTTATTCCATATGCGGTAAACAAGACCCGTATTTGGTTTTGATTCTTTCGCTGGTTTATTCTTCGAAAAAATTCTCCTGATCCTATCTCCTAAAAAAGCCGCTACAAATACTCCGGCAACACCTCCAATTACACTTGCAAAAAATATTATCCAGGGTGATAAGCCAAAAGCAAAACCTGCAGGAATCGCAGCATAGATTTCAAAACTTGCTAAGCCTGCTACCGTTAAAATCTTTAAATACATCACTAACGTCTTTGTGAAAAGTGGCAAGCTATACGATTTAAAGTAGTGCTTTTGTTAAACAGATGTACAAAGAGATACATGAATAGTGATCGACGCCGTCATTGGTGTTGTCACAAATAACATTGCTAAGAGGCATTGCAAGCTTTTGTCCGATGTTTATTCTTTTGAATATTTTCTTTTTTGCTTGTCCCCGGAAACAGAAAAAGACCGTCGAAGACGATAACAGCCATTTTCAGATTGGTATTTTATTTAAGCTTTCGTAGTACTGTGGTTAAGAGAACTTTATCAGTGAGTCTACCTATGAAATATAAATGCTGAAGCCACAGCATTATGAAATGTTGAAGTTATTTCAACTGTTTAACCTTCAACTAACGCAACTAAGAAAGATACTTACCTACAATAGGCACCCTGCGCCCCACCCCAAATGCTTTAGGGCTAACACGAATGATAGGACAAAACTGGTTTCGCTTATACTCATTAGTGTTTACAAGTTTTAAAATCCGGTCAACTAAAGCAGGTTCAACGCCTTGGGCTTTAATCTCATTTGGTCCCTGCCTACGTTCTATGTACTGATACAAAACTTTATCAAGTACATCATACTCTGGCAAACTATCTGCATCTTTCTGGTCTGGCCTTAACTCGGCACTCGGAGCTTTATGAATAATGTTATCCGGAATAATTTCGCGATCCCGGTTTATGTATTCGGCTAACGCATACACCTGTAGTTTATAACAATCTCCCAGTACACCTATGCCCCCCGCCATGTCACCATATAATGTGCCGTAACCTGTTGCCAGTTCACTTTTGTTTGATGTATTCAATAATATATATCCAAACTTGTTTGCAATAGCCATTAGCAAATTTCCCCTGGTACGGCTTTGAATATTTTCTTCGGCAATGCTGAAAGGAAGGTCTTTAAAGATGGGCTTTAGTGTAGAAAGAAATGCTTCATAAATATCTTTGATCTTAATGACGTCGTAAGGATTGCCAAGGTTCTCGCTTAGCTTAACTGCATCATTTACTGAATGGCTGGTACTGTAAGGAGAAGGCATTAGTATAGCGCGAACATTTTCTTTACCTAAAGCATCACTTGCCAATGCGAGAGTAACTGCACTGTCAATACCCCCCGAAGAACCAAGAATGGCTTTTGTAAAACCCATCTTCTGAAAATAATCCCTTATGCCATGTATTAAAGCGGTATGAATACCTTTAATGTTAAGCGCAGGATCGTAATTGACTGGGTTTGGTTTTATATGCGAAATGGGACGGATAGTATCCTTTTCTGTCTCCTCGATTGTTCCATCGTCCTTTAGAGTAACCGCTTCCACCGCTTCTTCAAAAGAAGGGAAACACTTACAAAGGTTTCCTTCTTTATCAAAAACCAATGAAGCGCCGTCAAAAACAATTTCGGTTTGACTGCCTACCGCATTGCAATAAAACATAGGCAGCTTATACTTAATCACATTTGCTTTAATAACCGATTTTCTTTCTTCTGCATGTATATAATCAAACGGCGAAGCGCTAAGGTTAATCATCACATCCGGCTTTTGTTCTATCAGCATATCCATTGGCGAAATACGGTATAACGGATTATCATCGATGTTCCATATGTCTTCGCAAATAGTTACTGCAAGCTTCTTTCCTTTAAATTCAACCACATTCCAGTTGTAAGCGGGTTCGAAATAGCGGTACTCGTCAAACACATCGTAAGTAGGTAATAAAGTTTTATGTACTTCGGCTTTTATCTCTTTTTCATACAACAAAAATGCGGCGTTAAACAAATCTTTTCCTTCAAAAACAGGGTTGCGTGCAGGAGAGCCGACCAGCACGCCAATCGTATCAGCATGTTGTTTTATCTCGTTGATGGCTTCGTAACATTTATCAATAAAATCGTTGAATTCCACAAAATCCCGCGCCGGATAACCGCACACACACATCTCGCTAAAAACAATTAAATCTGCCTGCTGTTGCTTAGCTTCTTCAATAGCTGCAATAATCTTTTGTGTATTCTTTTCAAAGTTGCCGATGTGATAGTTTTGTTGTGCAAGTACGATTTTCATGTTGCAAAATTTCTATAAAAATGATTTGCATTAAGCTGAAGTTATTGCCTTAATGTAATTTGCCCTTAAAGTACAATTAATGAACAAAGTTAGTGTGTATATATTTTTAATACTATTTGCAGTTTCGTGTACGAATAAGAATATACCCAATGTGTCGAACATTAAAATTGACCTCGCATTACAAAGG
>MWYU01000606.1 GCA_002050375.1 Chitinophagales bacterium 62-2 | reverse complement strand
TTTAAAAACACTTTAAGAGCAATACGCTTTTCCATACCTTACAAATACAACAAGAAGATTCAAAACCATTCTTTTTAAAACATATATCTATATGAAATAATAAGAGGCTGACCTTGAGACAGCTTCTACCCCCGAAAACATAAACCCCTTGCAATATGAACAAATCCATAAATCGCAGAGACTTTATTAAACAAGGTGGCACTGCCGCATTCAGCCTTGCTTTTTTACCAACAATGGCCCGCAAGGCAGCACCAAGCGACCGGCTACGTATAGCACATATTGGCGTAGGTGGAATGGGAAATAATCATATAAAATGGTTTGCAGCATTGCCCGAAGTAGAAATAGCAGCGCTTTGTGATGTTGACGAGGAGCATTTAAACTCAAGCCTGAAAAACCTGGAAACACTTCAACCCGGTAGCAAGGCTAAAGGTTATAAAGACTTCAGGCATATCTTAGACCTTAAAGATATTGACGCAATCACCTGTGCTACTCCCGATCATTGGCATGCACAGATTGCTATCCTCGCATTTGAGGCCGGCAAAGATGTTTACGGGGAGAAGCCTTTAGCATACGATGTGCGAGAAGGTCAAAAAATGTTGAAAAGTTTGAAGCGGCACGACCGCATCTTTCAGTTAGGTAATCAAATACATGCAGGCGAAAATTTTCACAGGGTAGTAGAAATTATACAATCAGGAGCCATTGGAAAAGTACATACGGTTCGCCTTTGGAAAACAGGTTTGCCTCCTGAACTCGGGCCTGCTAAAATACAAACACCTCCACCAACCTTAGATTGGGATATGTGGCTTGGACCTGCGCCTTATGCAGAGTACACACCTCAAAGAGCACATTTTACTTTCAGGTATTTTATGGATTACTCTGGCGGCGTGTTCCAGGATTTTTGGTGTCATATTGCCGACATTGTTTTTTGGTCTGTTGCACCTAAAGGATTAAAAACTATTTATGCAAGAGGAGAAGCTTCAACCGGTATTGGCGATGCACCCTTATGGCTTGATGCAGATTACGAATTTGATGGTCTTAATCTCTATTGGACACATATACCTCCTGATGTACCCGGAGCTGCGAAGCGAGGTATAGGGGCTTATTTTGAGGGCGATAAAGGAACATTACTTTGCGATTATCAAACAAGAGAGATCACCATTAACGGGCAGACAATGACGGATATACCCGATGTGCCTGTTACCCTTATAAGATCACCGGGGCATCAGCAAAATTTTGTGAATGCAGTTAAATCACGCATACAACCTGAATCAAATCTTGAATATGCAAGGAAAATGACACTTCCCATGCATCTTGCTTTAATTTCTTACAGGCTAAACAGGAAGCTTAACTGGAATAGTAAGAGAGAAAAGTTCATTCATGACAAGGAAGCAAATCAATACCTCCACCGGGAATACCGGAAAAAGTGGGATTTGATATAGGTGAATAATTTGGTTATCCATGGTTACCTTTAAAATATTATCTTTAAACTTAAAAGAAAGTCTAATTTGTTTATTGGCATTGCTCCTTGGCACAATTAGTGTTTAAAATTCATCTTATGAAAACATCTTTGTTAGTAAAGCCTGTGCTTGCTATTTACTTATTTTTATTTTTAGTTAGTTGCCAAAAGAATATTTTACAAACTCCTGAGACTTCCCCAACCCCAATTCCCACTTCAGGTTCTGATACCGGTATTTATTTTACTGCTAAAACTGTTTGTAACTACGATGATTCAGCTTTAGTTTCCTCTGGATGGACAAAAACTTTTGAAGATAATTTTGATTCAGGCCTGTCTAAGTGGAGTGTACTGACGGGAGGAAGCGCAAGCCCCCAACTACAATCAAACCCCCACCTACAATATTATAAAGAGTCTAACATTTTAGTGGCCAACGGAGTTTTACAAATCGTGGCAAAAAAAGAAACTGTAACAAATACAGTTAATGGCACTCAAAAAACCTACGATTTTACTTCAGGGCAAATTGAAAGCAAGAGTACGTTTTCGGCCAATGATAATACGCCAAAAGTAAGAATTGTTGCCAGGATTAAACTTCCAAAAGGATATGGAATGCATCCTGTTTTTTTAACCGTCGGAAATAATTGGCCTACCCAGGGCCAAATTGAAATGATCAGGGCAAATGGCAATGAAACAAATTTTTATTCAACCAATTACCATTATGGTAATGTAGCCAATAACAATTTAGTAAGTAATGCTCATGGTTTTATAAGAACTGATACTGATTTAGCTGCCTGTTACCATACTTACGAAACAGAATGGACGAAAAATGTCCTAAATTTTTATCTTGATGGTAATCTTGTCGAACAAAAAACTTCGGGCGGCTATGTTCCAAAACTTTTTGGTAAAACTCACCGTTTGTATTTCTATACAATAATTAATAGTGAACTCCTTACCAGTTCACAAATTGAAACCGGAACTTTGTTTGTTGATTGGGTGAGAGTTTATACTTCCAAGTAATTTCCCATATATCACCTATATATGGTGGCGCTGTACAGTACACGGCTTTACTATCTGCTACCTGGTGATAAGGACCGGGAACTAGTCAAAGTCCTTCCGTTATCCCTTCCTCTAAAAATTATAACCTACCGAAACACCGACAAAATAATTTCTTCCCGGAGCGGCATTATAGTATCTGCCTCCAAATCCGTTTATATCGTTTCCTAAACTATACTTTACATCAAACAAGTTATCTCCTCCTGCAAAAACATCAAGAGTTAACTTATCGAAAATCTGTTTATATCCTGCTCTTGCAGCCAATAAATTATAAGGTGCAGCATAATCGGTATTAGCATCGTTTAAAGGAATTGCATCACTATATTGATAAGTGATATTTACATATAAGCCTAACCTTGTTTGTACATCCAAACCCGCGGCAACTGTATGAGGTGCAACACTTGGTAATTTGTTTCCTGAAAAATCGCTTGCTACCTGTTTAAAACTTTTGTAACGAAAATTGTAGTAAGTATGGCTTAGCCATAGCCTTGCAAGTCTGATTGCCGAAGTCTCCTCAACTAACCTATAACTCAGTTGCGACTCTATACCTTTTTGCCTCGTGCTTCCGGCATTGTCATAATAATCACCTCCTGCCGCATCTCTTCTTTGTACGATTGTATTTTTTAATTGAAAATAAAACGCACTTATATCAAAGGATAAACGGTTATTAATTGCATAACCTTTCAATCCTGCTTCATAGTTTATTCCCTGCTCGGCAGAAAGATTGGGATTAGCAATGCTGCCGGTAGGAAATAGTTCTGCCGAAGTGGGCGGAGAAAAACCTTTCGACCATGATGCATATACCGAAAGCCTGTCACTCAACTTTCTTAGCAATGCTATCCGTGGCGCTACCTGGTTATTGAATTTTAGAAGATGGTTTGTTGAAGGCACATTACTTAATCTTGTAAACTCTATTTGAGACTGATTAAGACTTAACCCGCCTGTTAGCATCCAGCCATTATGTAAGTATGAAAGCTGGGAAAATATAAAGAAAGTATTAAGATTAATTTCATCATTCGTTTGCAGGGAGTCGGGTTGGCCTGATTTGTTCTTAAATATTCTTACGGTTGTAAATCCTTGTTGTATCTCGCCACCTGTATGCCAGGTAAGTTCTGATGAATTAGCAAAGTTCTTTTTATATTGAAATATGGTTCTGCCACCAAAGTGTGGTTCATTATTACTTCCATAATTACGAATGGCGGGATTATCTAATCTTGAGAAAGCGCCATAAACAGTTGAAGTATTTTGCCAACTGCTGTTAAATTGTTTTTGATAGCTGATGCCTGCTAAAAACATTTTTTCAAATATGGCAGCGTTTGCCTGTTTTGAACCTGGTATCGACCCAATGGTTGGCCGTGCGGCTTTTGGATTGTTATTATATTCATTTAAGGTTAAAGCACCCGGAGTTTGATAATATAAATCACTATAAAAAAAGCTTCCTGTTATGCGGTCTTTTTCCCCTACTCTTCCGCTTGCTTCCCACGAAAAAACATCTCTTCGCAAAGCTGATTGTTCGCGGTATCCATTGCTTTTTTGATGCTGGTAATTAACAATGTTTCTAAAAGTGTCTGAACCCACGTTTACATTTATGTTGCTGTTTCGTAAGCCGAAACTTCCACCTGTATAATCAACGGTAATTCCTTGTGGACGTTGCATTCCGTTGCTTTCAATCAGCATCACTCCGCCTGTACCCGCACCATACAAACTACTGCCCGGCCCTTTCAACATTTCTATCGAACCGAAATTATAGAAGCCAAGCTGGTTTAAATAAGTATTTCCCCCCGGATCGGTAAAGGGAATATTATTGTAATAGATCTTCACATTACGAACCCCAAAAGGCGAACGAAGCGAACTGCCGCGAATATTTAAACGGTAGCTTCCGGGGGAACGTTCTTCCATCTTTACCCCCGCAGTAGTATTTAAAGCGTAAAGAATATTGGTATTATTAAACCTGTTTAGTTGCGAACGATTGATATAATTTTCTGCTGCAGGAACATCAATAAGCCGCCGGTTTTGCTCATAACCTCTCACTATAACTTCTTCAAGGTTACCCCTGATACTGTCTTCCATTTGCTCTTGCTGGCTAAAAAGACTAACAGAAATACAATTGCAAATAACAAGGAGGATGTAGTTCTTATTCATAAGCTTATTTGATAAAAGGCGAAAAAATCGTGCCTTTATAAATCCCAACAGGAGCATAGATTTTGTATCCAACATAGTAAAACATAAAATGGCGAAAAACGTAAGCATAAAATCAACAGAAACACTATCGGAAAATTTTTTCTCATTAGAGAAAGTTCATTTCGATATTGAGAAAAAAGACGGAACTAAAGAAGAGCAAACACGCGAAGTATATCACACCGCAGACGGTGTTACGGTACTGTTGTATAATAAAGAAAAGAAGACTGTTGTTTTAACGCGGCAATTTAGAATAGCTACTTATCTAAACAATAATCCAAATGGTTTACTTATAGAAACCTGTGCAGGTATTAAAGAGGATGAAAATGAGTGTGAAGCAGTTGTGCGTGAAATAGAAGAAGAAACCGGATTTCGCGTAGAGAAGGCAAAGAAAATTTTTGAACTGTATTCGACGCCCGGCTGCAGTACAGAGAAAATTTATTATTTTATTGCTGAATATGCCGATCACCAAAAAGTAGCCGAGGGTGGCGGCTTGGAGGATGAACAGGAAGATATTGATGTGCTGGAAATGCCTTTTAAAGAAGCCTACCTGAAAATGGAAAAGGGTGAGATTAAAGATGCGAAAACAGTGATTTTGTTACAATACGCAAAAGTAAACAACCTGTTTCCCGAGGAAAAAGTTTTTGCTGTTTTGTAAACGCAAGTGCTAAAGCAGCAAGGTAAATAAACCTAAACTAATTCTTTTCCCCTGATGGTCTTGGTATGTTAATGTCTAACTTAACCGGCTCGCCAAAGTTGGGAGTTCCATCAGCATTCCATGAAAACTTTTGTGCACGGGGCAAACGTTGTCTTCCGCAGCCCTGGTTAGGTAACGAATTAGCATGATAAAGAATCCAATCTTCTTTTCCGTCGGGCGATTTAAAAAAAGAGTTATGGCCGGGAGCGTAAACACTGTTATTGACAGAACCTTTGAAAACAGCGTCAGGAGATTTATGCCACGATGCAGAGTCGAGCAAATTATTTTTCCCCTTAAAAGCGAGCATTCCTAACCCATAATGATCCGTCCAGCAACCGCTTGCTGAATAGACCAAAAACAACCTGCCCTTATGCTCCAATACCTGGGGACCCTCATTCACGTTAACGTGTGGCGGATTTTCTGCATCTTTTAAATCACCGTACTTTTCCCAATCATACGTTGATGCCGATATTCTAACCCTGTTCCCTTCAATTGTCCAGGGGTTTTTTAATTTGGCTATGTATATATCCTGTGCTCCATTCACATCTCCTTCCCAGCCGGACCATACCATATACCATTGCTGTTTATGTTTAAAAACAGAACCGTCAATGGCCCATTTATCAGCAGGATCGGCAATTTTTCCTTTAAAAGTCCATTCCCCCTGCATAGGATCGGCAGATGAATTTTCAAGAACGTACAATCTGTGGTTACTGTTTTTGCCATCATCTGCTGCGAAGTATACGTACCATTTATCGTTGATAAAATGGATTTCAGGAGCCCATATTTGCTTTGAGTAAGCTGTGTTTGCAGGTGGCGTCCAGATTATTTTTCTTTCAGCTTTATTAAGTTCTGAAAGCTTTTTTGTCTTCCATATTATCAGCCGGTCTCCTGTAGTATGTGTATAATAATAAAATCCATCTTTATAGATGCTCCACGGGTCTGCACCGGAGGGAAGCAAAGGATTAGTGAAGGTTAAATTTTGCTGTGCTGAAGGAACTACATGAACATTGCATTGTAAAAACAGGAAGGCAGCAAATAGTACAATGAGTCGTTTGATAAGAAAAGATTTTAAAAATATCTTCATTAATAAAGGTTATTCAATAGGCAATGGAGGACCGACAATCTCCATTCCATGATCACTAAATAATTTTTGTAATACATCAGATGAAGGCCGGGTTGCATCATCAGTAACTTACTGTTTAATATCCTACAAATTTTCCAAATCATTTCTGGCAGGCAGTTTTGGAAAAGGAGTATGAGGCTCTGCCTGGTACCAATAAACCACCGAACTTATATTGGAGTGCTGTTGTTGATACCTGCCGCCACTTCTCCAGCCCAAATCCTGGATCGTCACCTTCAAATCATTGTCAAATCGTATGGGATCGTTGATATGCCAGCGGTACAGGCCAAACCTCTGCTGACTTGCATATAAACCGTCTGACTTTATCACCTGGTGCAATCCGGCATAAGCAGTCGAAAAAGGTTCATATTGCCTCGTCTTCCTGTTTTCAAAATTATAGGAGCCGCAGAAATAATCTTCGGTACCTGTACCATTAATCGTTGGAAATTTATCATCACCGTCCATAAAAAATTTAATTTCCCCTTCACCCCACCAGCCCGTATTATTTACACCCCAGGCCATAAAAGTTCCAACATAATGACCTTTGCCCTTAATATTATCAACAAGTGTATATAAGGATCCTACGTTTGGATTGCTTCTTCTAAACTGGGCATGAAAATAAGCAGCGTCATCCGGTACGGCAGTGAGGGTATAATCTACCTGGTAGTAAACAGTCATCCTTTCTTCGGCGATATTCTCCATAGTTATTCTGCACTTTTTTCTGAAAGGCATTACCCAATAACTATTAAAAGCGCTACCGGGATTTACGGTAACAGCCAGGGAATTCAGGTGAGCATACTCGCCCCACCCCATTCCAAAAAAGTCGCCTACGGGTACTTCTACCGATGGTTCTTTTTCATCGTCCCAATAAAAGCGAAGGATTGAAAACCGCCAGTTACCTGTTGGTGTCAGCCAGATGTGTTGTATAGCCCCAGGCCCTGTAATTTCAGCTATTGTAAATGTTTTTTTGGGTTCTATTTGCACTGATGGACTCACCTTCCAGCCCTGCCCTAAGTCCCTTGACGCATTTAAACCCGTGCCTGTCGTTGCCATTCCTCCGCGCCCCTTTTCTCCGTTAAAATTCTCCGGGCTTATCGACCTTGTTTTGGCATCCGACAAACGAAACAGGTTTCCCATATTTACTTCTACGCCGTTAAAGCTTCCTGCCCTTTGGCTTACTGCCGGCAGAACAAATGATAAAGAAATAAAGCAGACAAAAATTTTTTTCATATACATAACAATTAGTTTTAAAAGTATATAAACGTCTGCTACTATTCAAGAAAAGAAGTATTTATTATATAGCCTGCCAGTCGCTAATCTTTTTCTCCTGAAGGCCGGGGAATTTTAGCACCTAAGGCAACCGGTGTCCCAAAATTGGGCGTACCATCACTATTCCAGGTAAACTTTTGCATGCGCGGGTTGCGGGCATCCTTACATCCCTGGCCCGCAGCCGGATTTGCATGATAAATTATCCAGTCTTCTTTGCCATCTGGCGACTTAAAAAATGCATTATGTCCGGGCCCAAATGCTTGCCCTGAAGGATTTTTAGTAAATACAGGCTGTGCTGATTTAATCCAGTCAGCAGCGTTCATAGGATCGCCGCCGTCTTTTAACGTCATCATGCCTAAAGCATAATCATCCGTCCAACATCCTGAAGCTGAATATACCAGAAATATTTTTCCTGTTGGCCCTCTTAAGATTTCGGGGCCTTCGTTTACTGCAGGCGGCGCTCCAAACATTTCCCAGGGATAAGTGGGAGAAGAAATTAATACACGTGCAGTAGCTAAGGTGTAGGGGTTTGACATTTCCGCTATGTACAAC
>MWYU01000499.1 GCA_002050375.1 Chitinophagales bacterium 62-2 | reverse complement strand
CATTCTAACAGATAATGCATCATCTACCATTTTAATAAGGCTGATGGTAGGTGCTGTTTTTCTCTCTGAAGGGATACAAAAGTTTTTATTTGTCGACAAATTAGGAGCAGGCAGGTTTGCCAAAATAGGGTTGCCCAATCCTGAATTATTAGGTTCTTTCGTTGGCAGTTTTGAAATCATTTGTGGCACATTGGTTTTAATTGGTTTATTTACAAGACTTGCAGCCATCCCTTTGCTGATTATAATGTTGGTAGCAATAGCTACAACCAAAGCACAGTTGCTTGTTGATAATGGTTTCTGGTCTATGCTGCATGATAGTCGTACAGACTGGTCAATGCTTTTAGGCAGTATTTTTTTAATTATTAAAGGGGGTGGTAAATGGGCACTGGATAAAAATATTATGGAAGTAACAAGCGGGCAAAAGCAAATAGCTGCAATAAAACGAGAAAAAAACTAATACTAAAATGCACCAAGTATTACCCTGTTTAAAGTTTTGTATTTTACTTTTATTAATAACACAAACTGTTACGGCGCAGTCTCCAGGTTTATCAATAAAAGAAGTTCTGCAAAAAGTACAAACCAATCTTCCTCAACTTGAAGCTCTCAGGCAGCAGGCAAAGGCAACAGAACAAAATATTGCCTTAGCGAAAAACACAATTATACCAGACCTTAATGCCGGTTACCAGGTTAACATGGCAACCTTCAATAATATTACAGGCATGAGTTATCCCGGCTTTTTGTTACCCATTAGCGGGCCGCCTTCCTTAAATAATAAGATGAATTTTATTCCGGGTTCCGGGGTAGGCGCATTGGTTAAATGGAACCCCTTCACATTCGGCCAACGTGATGCTGCAATTGAAAGGGCGACAGCACAATTTAAACAAGCGAACGCTGCTTATAACGAACAGTTGTTTCAGTACCAGTACAGCGCTGTAAATATTTACCTCGAAGTAGTCTATTGTAACCAGGTTTTAAAAAGCCTGCAAGCTAATATTAACCGTAGTAAAGTATCGTTAGAGCAAGTGCTTGTGTTGGCAAAAAACGGGTTGCGACCAGGTATCGATACTACACAATTTCAGGCAGCAATTGTACAGGCCGAAATGGACTACTTACAAACAGAACGCACATGCCAGCAAAAGATAACTGAGTTAACAAGGTTAACAGGCGTTGAGACACGAGCTGAAAATATTGTATTGACTGATACACTATTTAATCAAAGTTTACTTACTCCAATTGATACGGCCTCTTCTATTAATCAACATCCATATTATCAAAACCTAGAAGCACAGAAAAAAATAACTGAAGCAGGTTTGAAAGAAATACAAAAATCATGGGCGCCTCAATTAGATTTATGGGGCAATGCTTATGCACGGGGTTCAGGAGTGGATGCAAGCGGGAATGTAGATAAATTACAAGGCTTCGGATTATCACGAACCAATCTTGGAGTTGGCGTGCAGCTCAGCTTTCCCATTTTGAAGTACAATAGAGTGAATATTGAAAAGAAGCAATATCAATCGTTGTTACAGGCAGATAATGCAAGATTAACGCAGGCACATTTAGATATCAGCAAACAAATAGAAACTGCAGTAATGCAATATCAGCAGGATGTAAAAATTGCTAATAAATCCCCTGAATTATTAAAAGCTGCTAATAATGTTTATGAAGGTTTAAGGTTAAGCTATGAAACAGGATTGATTGATTTTACAAGGTTAGCTAATGCACAGTATGAGTTGCAACGGGCAGAAGTAAATAATGCAAATGCCCGTTTGCAATTGTGGCGTTCGTTGTTGGCTATTGCTGTAGCTAAAGGCAATTTGAATTTATTTACTGAACAATTGAAATAATGGCTGCATCCACGTTGCTTGCTTAAGTGTTTTACAATTTCACGCAAAGCCGCAAAGGAATACAACGTAAAGGCGCAAAGGAAAGCAAGGTCAAACTTTTGCGTCTTTGCTCCTTAGTTTTCTTTGCGTGAAATTTTTTGAACTATTTAATTAGGAAACCAGAGCTACATTTTTGCAATGCTGATGAACTGAGCGTAGCAACGATGATGCTATGAAAACAAATGCCGGCACCAAAAAATAATATTACTAAAACATAGAAGCGCCAAATAATACAATGAAATTAATTACCGCAGCATTAAGGCATCCGATAACAATACTTGTTTCAGTTTTGGCTATTGCATTTTTTTCATGGCTTGCTATCCGTAATACTAAGATTGATATTTTTCCAACGCTTGGTTTACCTACGGTATATGTAGCACAACCTTATGGTGGTTTATCGCCTGAACAAATGGAAGGCTTCGTTACCTCTTATTACGAATATCACTTCCTGTACATTACGGGAGTTAAGTATGTTGATTCGAAATCGATACAAGGGGCTGCAATCATTAAAATAGAATTTAATGAAGGCACCGATATGGCGCAGGCAATGGCGGAAGTGGTAGGATATGTAAACCGTTCAAGGGCATTTATGCCACCGGGAACTGTACCCCCTTTTATAACAAGGTTTGATGCAGGCAGTGTTCCTGTGGGGCAATTGGTATTTAGTTCAGAAAGCCGTTCACTTGGTGAAATATCTGACCTCGCCTTGTTTAAAGTACGACCTATGTTTTCCACCTTGCCCGGAGTGTCTGCACCTCCGCCTTTTGGAGGAAATCAAAAGACCGTGCTCATTACAGTTGACCCTGATAAAATCCGTAACTATCATCTTGCTCCCGAACAGGTTGTTCAATCATTAGCAAAATCAAATACCATCAGTCCTGCAGGTAATATTCGTATTGGCGACAGTACATACATCACCCCGCAAAATAGTGTCATTGAAAGTTTGCAGGATCTCCAGAACACGCCGCTTCAAATGGGTAGCGGCACTTCTGTATATATAAAAGATATAGCCACCGTAAGTTTAGGTTCGGATGTTACTACCAGCTATGCTTTGGTTAATGGTAAGCGTTCAGTTTATATACCTGTAACAAAACGTGCAGATGCATCTACGTGGGATGTAGTGCAAAGAGTGAAAGCGGCTTTGCCGGACATGCAGGCAGCCATCCCGGAAGACATAAAAGTTTCTTATGAGTTCGACCAATCGGGTTACGTGATTAATTCGATGAAGAGCTTATTATTCGAAGGCGGTCTCGGTGCTATTCTTACAGGATTAATGGTACTATTATTTCTCGGCGACCGGAGAGGAGCTTTGATTGTTGTGATGACCATTCCACTAGCTTTACTTGCTTCTGCAACGCTCTTATTCCTATCCGGGCAAACTTTAAATATCATGACCTTGGGCGGGCTCGCTTTATCTGTTGGTATATTGGTGGATGAAGCAACAGTAACTATTGAAAACATTCACCGCCATTTGGAAATGGGTAAAAGTAAAGCCAAAGCAATTGCAGATGCAAGTATAGAAATTGCTACACCAAAGTTGCTTATCCTGCTCAGTATTCTTGCCGTATTTGTTCCTTCGTTATTTATGAGCGGCGTACCTAAAGCTATGTTCCTTCCATTATCGTTAGCCGTTGGTTTTGCTATGATCGCTTCCTTTATTTTATCTCAAACTTTTGTGCCGGTAGTAAGCAATTGGTTAATGAAACATCATTTAAGCGAGAAAGAAATATCATCATCTAATTCTTTCTTTAATCGCTACAAGGAGAAATATGCAAGAGCCGGTCAACGCTTTAAAACCGGTGGAGGAGTAATAACACTCGTATTTGTTTTAGTTTCAGTTGGGCTGGTCGTACTGTTATATTCTTTAACAGGAACAGAATTATTTCCGAAAGCTGATACAGGACAAGCACAGGTTCGCTTACGTTTACCAACAGGTACAAGATTAGAAAGAACCGAAGATGCAACACGCAAACTATTATCGCTGGTAAATGACATTGCAGGCAAGCAAAATGTAGATATTACCTCAGCTTTTGTAGGCACTCAACCTTCCAGTTTCCCGGTTAATTATATTCATTTATGGACGAGCGGACCCAATGAATCAATCACGAGAATTAAATTAACATCAGGTGCCCCCGGAATTGAGGGGTTTAAAGAGCAACTAAGAGATGCTGTAAAAAAAGAAATACCTAATGCTAAAATTTCTTTTGAACCCGGCGATCTTGCCGAGCAGGTTTTAAACCTCGGTTCAACCAATCCAATTCAAATTGCTGTTGTAAACAGAAATATGGATGAGGGAAAAAAAACAGCTACTGAACTGCTGAAGCAATTATCGAACATACCGGCTTTAAGAGATTTACAAATTGCAACTCCGTTAGATTATCCTGCCATAAAAATTGATATAGACAGGGTAAAAGCAGGTCAGCTAAATATAACAGCAGACCAGGTTGCCCGCTCTTCTGTTGCAGCAACATCTTCCAGCCGCTTCACCTCGCCAAGTTACTGGTTAGATAAAACTACGGGTACCGCATATATAGTGCAGGTACAATATCCTGAATACCGGATGAACACTACCTCTCAATTAGAAATGGTACCCGTGTCTTCAACAGAAGGTAATATTCATTTGCTTAATGAAGTAGCATCATGGAAACGGATTACAATGGTTGGTGAATACGACAGGTTAAATCAACAGCGGTATATCACAGTGACCGCTAATGTGCACAACGAAGATTTGGGAAATGCTTTCAAGAAGGTGAACGAAGTAATAAACAAAACAACTATCCCTAAAGGCTCGAAAATATTATTGCGTGGCCAGCCTGAACTGTTGCAGGAAACGCTAAGCAGCTTACAGTTTGGCTTGCTCATTGCCATAGTGGTTATTTTTTTACTAATGACCGTATTCTTTCAATCGTTTCGCATTGCTGCTATTACGTTGTCGGTTGTTCCTGCTGTAATTGCCGGTTCTTTATTGCTGTTATTTATTACAGGACAAACGATGAACATTCAATCGTATATGGGTACTATTATGGCAATTGGAGTGTCAATTGCAAACGCTGTTTTATTTATAACTAATGCAGAGCAATTAAGAAGAGAAGGCGATATAGTTAGTGCTCATTTTAAAGCAGCAGAAAGCAGGTTGCGGCCTATTTTAATGACGAGCCTTGCTATGATTGCAGGTATGATACCAATGGCTATAGGTTTTGGAGAAAGTGGCGACCAGACAGCGCCTTTAGGCATTGCAGTGATTGGAGGACTTATCTTTTCTACCATCAGTGTATTGTTCTTTATGCCCCATGTCTATCAATATGGAATTGGCAAAAGGAAGTACGCATCCGCTTCTATGGATCCTCTTGATGAGAACAGCAAAAATTTTAATGAACAATGAAAAGCAACACGATATTTATGAAGCATCTTCTTTTCCTGATTTTAACTGTATGTATGCTTGCAGCATGCAAAAACAACAGCGGTACAAAACAAACTTCCACTACAACTGCAACTGCAGGTACGCCTGATACCGTTCCTGTTTTCGTATTGCATGATACCAGTGTTGCTAAAAGCATTGAACTTCCTGCGGAGTTATTGCCATACGAGCAATCCGAATTATTTGCCCGTGTGCAAGGCTATGTAAAAGAGATGAAAGTTGATCTTGGAGACCGGGTTAGACGCGGACAAACACTTGCCCTAATCGAAGCTCCTGAACTCAATACTAAGCAGGCAGAGTATCAATCGTCGCTGCATGCTGCAAGAGCAAAGTACATGAGCAGTAATGATATGTACCAGCGTTTAAATAAAGCTTCGCAGGCAAACACACCGGGCATTGTTGCACCTGTTGAATTAACCCGAAGCCGCAATCAATTGTTAGCCGATAGTGCATCATACCAGGCATCAAAGCAATTAGCCAGGTCTTATAGCCAGGTTGCAGGTCTTTTAGTATTACGTGCACCTTTTGATGGAATCATCACCGCCCGCAATGCAGACAGAGGAGCTCTTGTAGGAAACAACCAGGTTGTATTAACCGTTCAAAATAACAGAACGCTGCGATTAAGAATTGCTGTGCCTGAATTATATAATGCATCAAACACAGCTACAAAACAAGCTGCGTTTAGAGTTGATGCTTTTCCTGAAAAATTATTTACAGCAACACTTTCAAGAAAGAGTGGTACTATAGATCCAACTACAAGAACCGAACAATGGGAATATAAATTTGACAATAGCAAGAATGAATTGAAAGCAGGCTCCTTTGCTTACGTAAAATTAAATCTGCAAAGAGCAGGTAACTCATTTGTTGTAATGCCAACCGCCATTGCCACTAACCAGGAAAGGAGATTTGTAATAAAGGTAAAAGATGGCAAAGCCGAATGGGTGGATGTACGCCAGGGCATGTCAACTGAAAAAGGTTTAGAAATTTTTGGAAACCTTAGCAATGGCGATACTTTAGTGGTTAGAGCCACGGATGAACGTAAGGCGGGCAGTGTAGCCTATTGGAAAACTGGGAAGTAAGGATAAATTCATACCTTAATGGAATGGTTGGTTGTTATAATAAATACTATATACTGGAAAGGAAGGAATATAAGTTTATTCGTAAAAGGGTTTTAAGTGCTGATGTAAATGCGCTTCAAAAACTTGTTTGTATCCTGTAAGCCCGCTGTAGATCGACAGAACAACCCACTATTTTCAAGGTATTTATTACCTGTTCTAATAGTTTATTTCCAAATCTAAATCTGCTATATGAAAAGTAAACATTTACAAAAACTACTCCTACTACTGTGCATAAGTGCTTTTTCTGCGCCAGGCGTGGTTGGCCAACAGCCTGTATCAAAAGCAAACCCGCCAACACAGCTTCGAAATATTTCAGGAACAGTTGTTAATAGCAGCGGAAGCCCTTTAGACGGGGTTAGCATAACTGCTAAAAACGCCGGTACGGGTACCTCAACCAATGCTAATGGGCATTTCAAAATTTCTGTATCCCCTAACGATTTTTTGGTCGTATCCTCCGTAGGTTATATTGAGCAGGAAGTTAAAATTGATAACCAGGAAAATATAAAAATCACCTTAGAAGATGACCAGAAAAAGCTGGATGAAGTAGTGGTGGTAGGATATGGAACGCAAAAAAAGGCTGATGTTACCGGGGCCGTTGTAAGGGTAACAACAGAAAAAACAGCCGACCTGCCTAATTATAATATTCTTCAATCACTGCAGGGCAGAGTTCCCGGATTAAATGTTACTTCCCCTGATCGCCCGGGAGAAAATCCGGGATTATCTATCCGCGGTACCAATTCAATATCTGCCGGAACAAGCCCTTTAATTGTTGTTGATGGAATCATCTATAATGGGAACCTGTCTGATTTTAATGCGAATGATATAGCTTCCGTTGATATTTTGAAAGATGCCAGTGCCGCTGCTGTTTATGGTTCCAGGGCTGCTAACGGAGTTTTGCTTATCAGCACAAAGTCAGGCAGCACAGAGAAACCCCAATTTAATTTCAATACTTATTATGGCTGGCAAAACCCTGATCATTTAATCCCGGTTCTGGATGGCCCCGGTTACCTTCAGAAAGTTATAGACTTCAGGCAAGCAACACGGCTAACCGCTGACCCTGCTCAAATTGATAGCTACCTTACTGTTGTGGAGGCTGAAAATCATAAAAAAGGACTTACTACCAACTGGATGGACCGGGTATTAAGAACAGGCATAATCAATAATTATCATTTAGATGTTTCCGGCAAATCGAACAAAACCAATTATTATATTGCCGGCACTTATTTCAAGCAGGGAGGAATTGTATATAATGATGATTTTAAAAGGATCAGCTTAAATTTAAACCTAACCAATCGTATAACAGATTGGTATTCCGTATCAGTTAAGTCGATGTTTTCAACGCAGGATTTTTCAGGAAATGAAGCGAGTTTAACGGCTGCTTTCCGCCAAAGTCCTTACGGAAATTTCTATGATGAAAACGGTCCCGGCGGATATGCTTTATTACCCGTAGGTGATGCTATCGGAGTTCATCCTTTTGCTAATACATTAATCCAAAATAAGGACATACGAACATCGCTCTGGGGGCTTTTTTCCAGCATTCTTGAGGTGCCTTTTATTCCGGGTTTGAAATGGACGATGAACCTGTCTTCCAATCTGAGAAATTCAAAAATGAATGAATTTGCCGACAATAGATCTTCCACAGCGGGCATGGTTGCAAATGGTATAGGAACTAAAAGTGTAGCTGAAACTTTAGACTGGACCCTTGATAATATAGTAAACTATCGAAAGACTTTTGGCAGGCTGCATTCACTGGATGTTACGCTGCTGTACAGCCGCGAATACAGCCGTTTAGACTCTTCAGGACTAACAGGACGGAATTTTTTGTCCCAATCCACCGGATATAATAATTTGTCAATTGCCAAGGTGGAGGAAATACAATACAACTATGAGGGTCAAAATAGTATA